>CAMCKZ010000063.1 GCA_945875545.1 Polyangium aurulentum
GCTCTATACAGGCGTGACGAGTAACCTTGTAAATCGAATTTGGGAGCATCGGTCCCACCGGTTTGAGGGATTTACAGCAAACCATGATTGCACCATCCTGGTTTGGTTCGAGATGCATGCGACGATGACTGCGGCGTTCGTGAGGGAGAGATTCCTCGGTTTACGCCGAATAGCCAGCGAATCCGCTGGATTCCCGCATTCGCGGGCGGGGCCGTGACGAATCGCGCGGCATTCGCGGGAATGACGGGAACAGCGGGCGCGGCATTCGCGGGCGGGGCCGTGACGACTCGGAGGGGGGCGCGGCATTCGCGGGCGGGGCCGTGACGAATCGCGCGGTGGGGCTTCGCGGGCGGGGCCGTGACGAATCGGAGGGGGGCGCGGCCTTCGCGGGCGCGGCCTTCGCGATCACCTGCGTGCAGAGTGCACGCATACGGTGCAGCCATCACCTGCGTGCAGAGTGCACGCGTACGGCGGCGCGATCATGCCGCGAGGGAGACCCGATCTACTTCCGCAAAAGGCCTTCAAAGGCGCGGTTGCCAAAGCCTCCCGAGGCCTTCTCGGGAGCCGCGGTCGGGGACTGGGGCGGTCGGCGATTGTCGCGCGAACCCTGGGTATTTCCAGGTGAATACTGCGGTGGCCTTCCCGACGACGGGGAAGATTGGCCACCCGCTTGGCCGCCCGCTTGCGCACCTTCGCGGCGCATCGTGAGGGCGATGCGTTTGCGCACGAGGTCGACCTCGACGACGCGCACTTTCACCCGGTCACCGACCTTCACGACCTCGTGGGGATCGCGAATAAAACGGTCGGCCAGTTGCGACACGTGCACGAGGCCATCTTGGTGCACGCCCAGGTCGACGAACGCCCCAAAGGCCGTGACGTTGGTCACGAGCCCCTCAAGCTCCATTCCTGGTGTCAGGTCGGTCATGGTGCGCACGTCGTCGCGAAATTGTGGCGCTTCAAACGTCGATCGCGGATCCAGACCCGGCTTCAAAAGTTCGGCGCGGATGTCGTCGAGGGTCGGCCGGCCCACTTCGCTCGTGACGTATTTTTCCCAAAGAACTTTTTTCAACAGCGTGTCGTTGCCAATGAGCGCGTTCACACCAACGCCCAGATCCACGGCGATTCGCTCCACAAGCTCGTAGCGCTCCGGATGGACGGCGCTCGCGTCGAGGGCGTGGCGGCCTCCGCGAATCCGCAAAAAACCGGCACACTGTTCGAAGGTCTTGGGCCCAATGCCGGTGACTTTTTTGAGCTCCGCGCGCGAAGAAAATGCGCCATGTTCGTTGCGATGCGCGACGATGCGCTTGGCCACCGTTTCGCCAAGGCCCGCCACATGGGCCAAAAGCGGGGCGCTCGCGGTGTTCAGTTCAACCCCCACCGCGTTCACGCAAGACTCAACGACTTCGTCGAGTTTTCGCTTGAGCAAAGGCTGGTGCACGTCGTGTTGGTACTGGCCCACGCCGATGGCTTTTGGATCGACCTTCACGAGCTCCGCGAGCGGATCTTGCAGTCGCCGCGCAATCGAAATCGCTCCGCGAATTGTGAGATCCAAATCCGGAAATTCTTCGCGGGCTACGTCGCTTGCAGAATACACCGATGCGCCGGATTCGCTCACCATGACCACGAGGGCTTTGACCCCGAGAGTTTGAAGAACCTCGCGAACAAACGACTCGGTCTCGCGGCCATGGGTGCCGTTGCCGACGGCGATGGCGCTCGGGGCATGGGTGCGCAGAAGTTTGGCGAGGGTTTCGCGGGCGCGCTGGGTCACGAATTCGGAGCCCACGAGGTTAAAAAGATCGTGGGTCAGGAGGCGGCCCGTGTCGTCGACGACGGCGCACTTGCATCCCGTTCGCTGCCCGGGATCGATGCCCAAAACCGTGCACCGTCCGAGGGGGGCGGCAAGCAGAAGACGCCGCAAATTCTCAGCAAAAACGCCCACCGCATCCCGATCGGCCTCAAGCTTTTTGTCGACGCGCAGATCGTTTTCGAGCGACGGTACGAGGGACCTCCGCAGTCCGTCGTCGATCGCCTTTCGGAGCACGGGCGCGAACGGTGACGCGCCCTTCATTCCGGCTTTGGGCGCAATCGCGACGGCCATGTTTTCGCGATCGACCTCAAGCTCGGCGCGCAGCACACCCTCGGCCTCGCCGCGGCGAACCGCGAGGTAACGGTGCGACGGCATCGCGCTCAGTTTTTCGGCGAGCCCGTACACGGCCTCAAACTTCGTGCGCTCTGCAGCCTTTTCGGGAACGACGGACACCGTGAGCACTCCCTCTCGGTGCATCGTTTCGCGAACGAAGGCCCGCACGTCGGCGCGCTCGACGATGGTTTCCGAGACGATATCGCGTGCACCGGCCAAAGCGGCGGCAGTGTCGGGCACCTCTTTTTCGACGCTGACAAATCGCGCCGCGGCGGCCTCGGGCCCTTCGCCAATCCCTTGCGCGAGAATGAGCTCGGCCAGCGGTGCAAGGCCCCGTTCTCGTGCGATTTGAGCCTTTGTACGTCGCTTGGGCTTGTAGGGCAGGTACAGATCTTCAAGCTCCGTCTTGGTCGAAGCCTTGGCGATGGCGCTGGCGAGAGCGGGCACAAGTTTTCCCTGTTTGTCGATCTCCGCGAGAATGCTCGCGCGCCGCTCTTCGAGTTCGCGCACGTAGGCGAGGCGCTCTTCGATGGCGCGAAGTTCCACTTCGTCGAGGCCACCAGTAACTTCTTTGCGGTAACGGGCCATGAACGGAATGGTGGCCCCCTCCGCGAGGAGCTTGGCGGTGGCAGCCACCGACGCGGGAGACAGCTGCAGCTCGCGCGCGACAAGCGCCACAAGCGCGGATTCATTCGGCGTGTTCATCAACCGTCACCTTCTACTGAACCCCCCGCATCAAGGCGAGCTTGGTCTTCGGCGCTTAAAATGGCGCTCGAATCCCTGGCAATATGCTGAGACCGCGGCACCATACGAAAAAGCTAGACAGCGGTGGTAAAACATGCATTCGGTTGGGCATAACTGAAGCCGCCCGATTCACGCGTGGCGTGCGCTTCGCCAGCCGTGCTAGGAGGTGGGGCCATGCGAACCCCGTTCTCGTTGGCTGCCCGTCGTGTCTCGTTGGCTGCCCGTGCTGCCGTTGTTGGCACCTCTGCTCTGTCGCTTGCCGGGTGCGGCGCTCGCCCCGACGACAACGCCCGTGAGGCCGAGGTGGTGCTGGTTTCAACCATCGGCGAACTCAATCGCGCCTTGTTCATGGCCGTCGAGGGCGATCGCATTTTGCTTGCACCGGGCACGTACACGGGCGCGTTCGATGTGGCGTCTGGCGTCACGCTCGAAGGCGCCGATCCCCTGTCGCCGCCGACCCTTCAGCCCACGGCCCCGGTCACGGTCGTGGCGCGCACGAGCACCACGCGGCGCGCCACACGCCTCGAACATTTGCGGGTAGCGGGGCGCGGAGGCGCGATCGTCGGCGTGGGCACGGGCGCTCTCGTGCTTCGCGATGTGCGCATCGATGTGGGCGCGGGCTACGGCATCGCGCGCCAAGGCGGAAGCCTCGACGTCGACGGCGTTCAGGTGGCCGGCGCGTTTTCTTCGTCCACGCAAGTCGCCAATCTTTCGTTTCCGATCAACGCGGCGGCGGTGTCTTCGTTTGGCGTGGTCACGTCGAACACCACGGTTGCCGCGCGCGATCTTTTCGTCCAAGGCATGGCCATCGCCGGGGTCACGCTCGTCAAATCAACCACGAGCTGGCGGGGCGGCGGCGTCGAGCGGGGCGGGGGCGTGGCGATCAACGTCGAAGGCGGCCACGCCACACTTTCGGGCCTCACCGTTCGCGACATCGCGATCGCCAAAACGGTCCCCGCGGCAGCCGGCGCGCCGGCCAAAACCGTGGCCATGGCGGGCGGCATCGCAGTCGTGCGCGGCGCTCAGGTTACCGCGCAAAGAATGGTGCTCGAAGACGTCGCGGGTTTCGGCATTTTCCAAGACAGCGCCGCGGGCATTTACGAAGACTTGACCGTGCGCCGATCCGCGTTCGCGGGCGTGTGGGCGCAGCGCGCGGCCGTCGGCTCGTCGTCCTCCTCCTTCACCCTTGGCGGGGCTTCGAGCGTTTTCGAGGGCAACCTGGGCGCAGCGTTGGCCCTCTTCGACCAACGCGACGTGGGCCTGTCGCGCGTGCTCGTCACCGGCACTCAGGCCCGCGGCCTCTTTGGCGTCGCCGTGGAGGGCCTCCAAGGTCAGCCCGCAGATGGTATCCAGCTGATAGGCTGTTACGGTAGTACATCGCTAGGCGAGCTTTCGCTGGACCACTCGGGGCGCGCGCATTTGCTCGTCGATCGCGGCTCCGTCGCGCGCGACTCCTTGGTCGTGCTGACCGGCGCCATCGGCATTGGCGAAGGTGTGCCGCACATGGACATGACCGGCTCGCAGACGTATTTTCCGAGCGGCGGCCATGCGAATGCCTCGTGTTCCAGCACCTGCCGAGGCACGTCGGAAAAGCTCGCAACCGTGGTCGCCACGATGGTCCTTCCCACGACCGCAAGTTCCGGAAAACGCTTTGCCGTCGACGCCTTGGCGGGCATTTCCGCTGCCGATAAGACGCCCGCGGCGGTGGGCCTGATCGGCACCAACGGCCTCATTGGCGAGAACGGCCTCATTGGCGAAAACGGCCTCATCGGCGAGAACGGCCTCATCGGCGAGAACGGCCTCATCGGCGAAAACGGTCTCATCGGCGAAAACGGCGTCACGGGCACGAGCGCCGCGGCGTCGCCGGGAAACTGACGAATTCGCGCGGTGGCTCCATGCACCGCATGCACGCCCGTGTGAAGCGTGCTTGGAGAAGACTATGCGAATTGGTATTTTCAGCGACACGCACGCAAACGTCGACGCCCTCAACGCGGTTCTCGAGGGCTTCCGCCACGAGAGCATTGATCGCTATTACTGCCTCGGCGACACGGTCGGCTACGGCGGTTCGCCCAACGAATGCTGCGATATTGTTCGCAAAATCGCTTACGGAACCATTCTCGGCAACCACGACGCAGCGGTCGGCGGTCGCATGGATTATTCGTACTACTACGACGCCGCTCGCCACGCCCTCGACGTGCATGCGCGCGCCCTGACGCCCGAGAATATGGCGTGGCTCAAGACCCTTCCCTACGAGATTCGCCTCGACGAAGAAGGCCTGCTTTTGTGCCACGGATCGCCGGTGCGTTTGGAGGAGTTCGAATACATTTTTGCGCCGGAACAAGCGCGCGACTGCTTGCCCATTTTTGACCGTCTCGGGCACCTCACGCTCATCGGGCATTCGCACCTTTGCAAAGTATTTGCCCTCACGCCGACGAGCGTCGAAGAGTTGCCGTCGGTCAATTTCGTGCTCGATCCCAAGAAGAAATACATCGTTTCCGTGGGCTCCGTCGGCCAGCCGCGCGACTTCGACAACCGCGCGAGTTACGTGGTTTTCGACTCCACGGCCAAGCGTTTTGAGTTCAAGCGCGCCGAGTACGACGTCGAGGTTTCCCACGACCGTGTACTTAAACTCGACCTCGAAAAGAACTTCGCCCAGCGACTGTTTCTCGGCGTCTGATCGCACAGCGCATGGCCACGTCGACCAACGGCAAGTCCCCGATTTCTTCGGCCACTAAGCACCAGCCCGAGGCGCCCGACTCGCCCGACTCACCCGAGGCCGACGACGAGCTCGTCAACGAGGCCTACGACCGCGGCGAGGCACCTTGTCCCGACGCACCGGCGTTGATCATGGATCTATTCGCTTCGTGCCACCGCATGGTGGCCGCAGCCATCGGCGTACCTCTTGATAGTTCAAGTGATACGCTTTCAATACTTGACCATTACGTGCAGCAATCTCGTGGAGATGTGCTGGCAAAACCCGACGTTCAGGCCGTCTTGGAGCGGTCCATCGGCGCGTATTTTGGCGAGATGGTTCGCCAAACCTACGGCGGTTACTGGCACATCTCCGGTGAAGCCGATACGTGGCGGTTGCGCCTGTCGTCGGTGTTCCTCCAGTTCAACCCCGTGGGCATCGCGCGCGAGGCGCTCGTGAACGATCACGCCGATGGGTGGCACGCGCACACGAAGGTTGAAAAGGCTTATGAGCCCTTCGTGAAGGCCCGTCTCGATGCCTTCGGAGACGTCGACGCCGACGAATTTTTTCTGCCTTCAAGCCGCTGGGACGCCCTCGAAGTCGTGGTGGCTGCGGCGCGCGAACGCATGGTCCACGACCAAGAGGCCGATGGTTTTTTTGAAGAGTCGGACTACGAGGATGAAGAGGAAGACGCTGGCCGTCTTAGGTAATACGAAGCGCAGTTTGAGGCCAGTTTTAGGATGGTATGCGTCACGGACTTCCGCTTAGCGGAACGGTGACGACGCCGGGCACCTCGGCGACGCCGTCGCCGGAATCGAGCTCACCGAGGGGCGACAACCAGCGAATCGCGTAACGACCCGGGCGAAGGCCCTCGAGGGCGAGCGACTGATTTCCGCCGAGCAAACCCACGGGAATTCCCTCAAGAAGCGCGATGCGCGGCGCGAGGTCGCGGTTCACCAGCCACAGCGTTGACCCTCCTCCGGGCGGGCCCTCGGGCACGGCTCCCCGGAGCGACCCCATTTCAGCGGGCGACAAAAACGCGCGCGACGTGGGTGCCGGCAGGAGGTCGCGCCGGCGCTGGTACCCCGGAGGCACCGCGAGAAGGTCCGCGGACTCGACGGTTTTCGCGAGGCGCGCGGTCAACGCCAGGCGAAACTTTCGACCGTTCGACCACTGGAAATCGGCCCGTTTGACGTGTTCGCCATCGCGCAAAAGTGGCCCGTGGGGATTCATCCCGGCGACCTCGGCGAACATCCGCGCGACAAGCTCTCCCGCGGCGGAATCGTCGCCCGTCACGGCGACGAGCAAGCTCAGCGCCGTGACCTTTGTGGCCAGCGTTACCGTGCGTTCCCGCTCGGGCCCCGGCACCGGGAGGCTCGGCGCATCGACGGGACGCAACGGCGCGGCATCGGTGCGCCCATCGCTGAAGAGGGCGCGCCACGCCCCGGAGGGCGCATCGGTAAACCGTTTTTCGCGCGCATCCACCAGGGTAAATCCTCGGGTATCGGCCTGCGAGCGGGCTTCGAGACCCGGGGGAAAAAGTGACCGCGGTCCGTCCACGGAAACCGACGTTCGCGCACCGCTGGTCAAAATGCGAACGGTCGTTCCGGAGCGCCGCCGAAGGAGTTCAAGCTGCACAGACGACGTATCACCCATACGTGCCGCAAAATATCCCTCACCAAGCTGCATATCATACGTAAACACCACGCCATCCGCAAAAGCCGTCTCGCTCCCGGCGTCTGGGTCGGCTTGGGTCTCGGACGGCGAGCGAGCCTTCGCATCTTCGCCCCGCGCCGGGGCGTGCTCCAAGGGCACGGGCTCGGTGGCGGCCTGGGGAGATGTGGCGCTCGGCCCGAGGGCGAGGGGGTCTCGAGACCGGCACGCCGTAAGCCCAAAAACCGGCAACGCAGCGCACACGGTCAAGGCCGTGCACCGGGCCAAAGTCGCCCCCAAAACCTGCCGCCAAGCCACGGTCACGCCGCCCGCGACGAGGCTCTCTTTCGCTGGTTTGCCCGTCGAAAAAGAGCGTGCATTCTGCATGGACCTAGATCGAAAAGTCGTTGATGGTGACGACGCCCGGGGTTAGGGCGGGCGCGCCGGGCATGTGTTGCGTGGCCAGCAGAACGCTCGCCGCCCTGGGAAAATGCTCAAGAAACGCATTGCAATTTCCCGGCTCGTTGTCGAAGGAGGCAATGACCTCGCCGACGCGGCCCATCTCCGGGCACACGTCGCGCTTGTAGTGCTCGTCGGGCGTCGCGGGGTCGGGCTTGCACACGAGAGACGTTCCCGGAACGCCAATAGGAAAGCCCGTGTCGCGCAGGCTCGCGAAGCTCCCGAGGGCCATGTTCGGAAGGTCGCGGCCCGTCAGGTAGACGAGGCTCGCGCCGTTCTGCCAGCAGGCCTTGGCGAACTGCGTGGCACCGGGAAGGGCGACGTCGTGGTGAAGCCACGAATCCACAAAGAAACAGGACACCCAATGCTGATGGAGGGCTGCGACGTCGCTGTCATCAGTAATACCAATAGCAGCCATGGCCTCTGTAAGCAGATAGGGCACGTGATGTGGCCGTAGTCCGCGGAGTTTCTCCGTCAGATCGGGGCGTTCGAGCACGCACTTTTCGCCGAAAGCGCGAAGAATCGCGCACGTTCGCGGCCTGTTGTCGAAGATCGTTCCGTCGAGGTCGAAGACGACGACGGGCCGAGCATGCCCGGGCTGCGGGCGACTTCTTTCGACAAGACCGCGGAGGAGATCGGACTGTGCGGACGGGGACAGAGAGTCGAACATGCCGCCCGCGTCGATAGCAGAGGGGCCCGGCTTGCGCTAGGACACGCGAAAAGCTCAAATCCCATGGCGAACGGCACACGAGATCCCTACGAAGTCCTTGGTTTGCCGCGCAATGCGTCCGGCGACGAGGTCAAAGCTGCCTTCCGGCGACTGGCTTCGCAAAACCACCCGGACCGCAACCAAGACGACCCCACGGCGTCGGCGCGCTTCAAAGAGATCAACCAAGCTTACCAAATTTTGAGCGACACCGACCGCCGCGCGGCCTTCGATCGCTCGGGCGGAATGACCGAACAGCCGGGCTCGCCGTTTGGTCCCGGCGGGCCATTTCCCGGCGGCGTCGTCGACCTCGGCGACATCGCTATCGAGGGCATTCTTGGAGACCTCCTGGGCGTGTTTGGCGTGGGAAAAGGCGACCGCGGCGACCTGAAGCTCGAGCTCGAACTCGAGTTTGCGGAGGCCGCTTTTGGCGCTCAAAAAACGCTCCGCTACGGGCGCATCATTCTCTGCGAAGACTGCCGCGGAAGCGGTTCGGCACCGGGAACCGTGCCCGTGTCGTGCAGCGGGTGCAGCGGTCGCGGGCGCGTGCGTTTGCAGCAGGCGATGTTCCCTTTGGCCGTCGAAAAAACGTGTGCAAAGTGCAACGGTACGGGGCGTTCGGTGATGTACCCGTGCCCGGGCTGCAAGGGAAAGGGGCTCGTGAAGCAAGAGCACGAGGTCGTCGTTTCCATTCCTCCGGGGGTCGAAGACGGGGCGTCTCAAGTGGTGCCGCGCGCGGGAAATCGCCCGCGTCCCGACAGGCCTGCCGGCGATTTGCTCCTCACCATTCGCGTCAAGCCGCACCCATTTTTTCGCCGAATCGGCGACGACGTCGTTTGCAAAGTGCCCATCTCATTTGCGCAAGCGGCGCTTGGCGCCGACATCGAAGTGCCGACCCTCGAAGGCAAAGGGCGCTTAAAAGTTCCCGCGGGCACGCAGCCCGGTTCCGTCTTGCGCATTCGCCAAAAGGGCATTCCGCGCGGCGGCTCGCGCGGCGATCAGCGTGTGGAAATGCAGGTCGAAATTCCCGAGCGCCTCACCCCGCGCCAGCGCGCGTTGATGGAAGAACTCGCCAAAGATCTCAACGTCGACACCATGCCCGAGCAGCGCGGGTTCATCGACCTTCTGAAAAATCTGTTCGGCTAACGCGCAAACTCAGGGCGCAAAAAACGGGGCGCAAAAAACGGGGCGCAAAAAACGGGGCGCAAAAAAAACGCCACCCCGGTTGTGGGAGTGGCGTGCTCGGCTGTTTCGGCAAATGCTCGCCCGAGGGCGACGCCGCGAAACACCTGAAAATCCTCAGCCCTTGAAGGCCGCCATGACGTCTTTGAGGAGCTTGATGGCTTCGTCGTTTGGGCGCTGAAACGCGTTGCGGCCCATGATGGAACCGAAGGCACCACCGGCTGCGAGACCGCGCACATCGGCGAGGACCTCTTCGTTGCTCTTCGCTTCGCCGCCGCTGAAGATCACGATGCGCTTGCCATTGAATGCACTCTGCACAACGTGGCGAACGCGGTCTTCGAGGGTGGCGGTTTTGATGCCGTACTTCTCAAAGACCTTTTTCGCCTCGGCCTGCTCGATGAAATCTTGCGGAGGCTTGACCTTGATAACGTGTGCACCAAGCTGAGCCGATATCTGCGCGGCGTATGCGCAAATGTCGACCGCGGTTTCGCCGCTCTTCGAAATGCCAGCGCCGCGAGGGTAGGCCCACAAAACCGTGGGAATGCCCACGGATTTCGCTTCGGCGATGAGGTCGCGCAAGTCTTCGTACATGCGGTTTCGCTCGCCGGAGCCGGGATAAATTGTGTACCCGATGGCGGCGCAGCCAAGGCGCAGCGCGTCTTGCACCGAGCTTGTGAGCGCGCTGATGGGCTGGTCGAGTTTCGCGAGGGTGTCGCTGTTGTTCACCTTGAGAATCAGCGGAATCTGCCCCGCGTACTTGTCGGCGACGGCCTCAATGAAACCGAGAGGAGCGGCATACGCGTTGCAGCCCGAATCAAGCGCAAGTTGTACGTGGTATTCCGGATCATAGCCCAAAACGTTTGGCTGAAACGAACGCACAGGCCCATGCTCGAACCCCTGATCGACGGGAAGAATGACCATCTTTCCGGTGCCCGCGAGGGTGCCCGTGTTGAGCATTCGTACGAGATTCGCGCGGGTTCCTGGGTTGTCGGACCCGTACCAAGAAAGGATCTGCTGAACGCGTTCCGTCAGGGCCATGATATTTTCCTCCGTCGAGGTGTGGAGATTCCTCGCCACCCTGGCACTAGCGAAACGCCCTGCGATTGGGGCGCAAAATGAGCCGCCGCGCCGCGTCACCCGGCGCAAACGGACGACGAAGGCCTTGCCAATTTTGCCGACTGCGCGCTTGGTAGGTTGAGTGAAATGGCGCGCCTCCGCGCGTCCACGAGGTTCCCATGAGCGAGAGTCCCCTGTCGATGCATCCTGGTCCGCACACGCCGCTTGTCGGCACCACGCTGCGCGAGCATGTGCTCTCGGGCATGCAGGCCGCGCCCGGTGCCACCGGTGAGTTCACGTCGCTGTTGAACCACTTGTCGCTCGCGATTCGCATCATCAATTCGCGCGTGCGCCAGGCCGGCCTCGCAGGCCTCCTCGGGTACACGGGAGACACGAATGTGCAGGGCGAAGCGGTGCAGAAACTCGACATCTACGCGAACGACGTTTTGCTCAATGTTCTCGAGCGAAGTGGGCACTGCGGAATCATCGCTTCAGAAGAAATGGACGACCCGGTATTTGCCCTTCACCCGAGCAAATACATCGCCATGTTCGACCCCCTCGATGGCAGCTCGAACATCGACACAAACGGCACAATTGGCACGATTTTCGGCATTCTTCGGCGGAAAATAACCGACTCGAAACCGACCCTCGGCGAGGCCCTGCGCCCGGGCTACGAAATCGCCGCGGCGGGCTACGCGCTCTACGGGCCGGCCACGCAATTTGTTCTCTCTACGGGGCAGGGCGTTCACGGATTCACCCTCGATCCGGGCATCGGCGAGTTCTTCCTTTCGCACCCCAACATTCGCTGCCCCGTCAAAGGCACGATCTACTCCGCGAACGGCGGCAACCGCGCGCTGTGGTCCGACGGCACGCGGCGTTGGGCCGAGTACCTCAAGGCGACGGACAAGGCCTCGGGGCGCCCCTACGGATCACGTTACATCGGGTCGCTCGTGGCCGATGCGCATCGCACGTTGCTGAAGGGCGGCATCTTCGCGTACCCCGGCGATGAGCGCTCCCCGCAGGGCAAGCTACGCCTTCTTTACGAGGCAAATCCCATGGCATTCCTCTTCGAGCAGGCCGGCGGAATGGCCACCGACGGCGTGAACCGCATCCTCGATATCGTGCCGACGGCGCTGCATCAACGAACGCCCCTCGTCCTCGGAAGTGTCGAAGACGTCGTCACGTTCAAGAAGTTTCAGCTCGGGCAAGAGCCGTAAAACTTCACGTCCAAAACGCCGCATCTCGCCACGGCGGAAAGCGGGGCGGCGCGTTTAGGGCTGCTCAACGAGATGCACGGGCACGCCGTAATGGGCTGCTTCGCGCAAAACTGAGGAGCACCCCTCGGCCTTTGAGGCAAAGAGAAGGCCCTTCGCCCCGGCGAGAATACCCAGTGTTTGTCCTCGCGAAAGTGCGCCGGTCGCGTGCAAACGCAGACCCAGCGCGGAGCCTTGGGCCTCAAGGCGCGGGCGCATGGGACCATCTCCGATCATGACAATGTCAAGCTCGCGTAAGTGCTCATGCTGTGCCGCGTAACACAGTGCAAGATGCATGCATTTTGAGGGCACAAGTCGGCCCACAAGAACGAGTGCGGGCCGGGGCCATGGTCTCCCGAGGGTCTCCCGGGGCGGAAGTTCGATGCGGGGTTCTTGAATGAACGACTGGCGCAAAACGCGCGCGGCGAGCTCCCGGTCCAAGTGTTCGAGCAAGAAATCGCGAAGGCCCACGCTCACAAAACGCCAGCGCACGGGCGGTCGAAGAAGCCTATCAATGCAGAATGCACGTACACGCCGCGGGGCTCGAACGAGGGCGCGGACGCACGCGCCGTGGCTCACGTAGGTCGTCGGAATGGCGTGAAGCGACCGCGGCACGAAGAGGGCTGTCGGAAAGGGCCAGTGCACCTCGAGGGCGTCCGGGCGCGCGTCCAAGAGTGCCTTCGGCAGCGCGAAAAAAAAGCGCGCCGCAGACGCGAGCTGCCAGGGAGTTCGCAGGAGATTGGCCCCGAGACCCGGAGGGCCAAACGCGCCCAAACCCCCTACTTCCACGACGCGAACGTCGTCGCCGAGATGCCTCGCTTTGGCTCTCGGTGCGACCACCACTACGTCGCCTGTGCGGCTTAGTTCGAGAGCCTCGGAGCGAACAAAGTGCCCCGCAAAATCATCGGCGTGGGCCGGGTAACTCGTCGTCACGAGGACGCGCGTAGAAGTGTGCTGGGGAACGCGGACGCTCCCAAAGCTAGGACAGGCGGAGGTAGGACTGCTGACGTCGGAGGGCGTCGTATTTTGACGACGCCCCCCGACGATTTGCGGCGGCCCGCTGTTTGCCAGCGTCCGCCGGGACGGGCCTTGCACCGGCCTCAGCTCGCGGCCACGGCCCGCAGCGCCTCGCCCGCGTGCACCACGGTGCGCGCCACAATCTCGGACGTGTGCGCCGCGGAAAGAAATGCGGCCTCGTATTGGGACGGCGGCCAGTACTCGCTCCGCGCCAAGAGCTCGCGGTGAAAGATTGCGAAACGCCCGGTGTTGCTCGCGGACGCTTGGCCCCAGTTCGTGACCGGACCCTTGGTAAAAAACAGCGTAATCATCGACCCAACCCGCTGAACGCAGCCTTCAATTCCGTTCGCTTCGAGGGCTGCTCGAAGGCCCACCTCAAGCTGCAAACCGATGGTCTCAAGATGCGTGTAGAGTGCATCATCGAGCCGTGCGAGGGTGGCGAGAGCGGCGGCAACGGCGATTGGATTTCCGCTCAAGGTGCCCGCTTGGTAGACGGGGCCAAGGGGCGCAACCTTCTCCATGATTGCGCGCTGCCCGCCGTAAACAGCGAGGGGCAATCCGCCGCCGACGATCTTGCCGAGGCAGGTCATGTGCGGATTTAGGCCGTGAATTCCCTGGTAACCGCCCGCGGACAGGCGGCAGCCGGTCATGACTTCATCGAAAATAGAAACCGCGCCGTGTTTGTTGCAGAGTGCAATCATCGCCTCCAAAAAACCCGGGGCGGGCGGTACGCAGCCCATGTTTCCGACGACGGGCTCGACGATCACCGCGGCAATGTCGTCGCCGTGTTTTGCAAAGAGAGCCTCGAGGGCGGGCACGTCGTTGAAGGGCGCCGTGAGCGTGGTTTTCGCGATGCCCTCGGGCACCCCCGCGGAGTCGGGGACGCCAAATGTTGCAGCTCCGCTACCGGCTTTCACCAGGAGAAAATCAGCGTGTCCGTGGTAACAGCCCTCGAACTTGACGATGGTCGCGCGGCCCGTATAGCCGCGCGCCACGCGAATGGCGGCCATCGTGGCCTCGGTGCCGCTCGAGGTGCAGCGGAGCATTTCGATCGACGGAAAGAGAGCCGTGATCTTCTCTGCGAGAACCACTTCGCCCTCGGTGGGCGCGCCGTAACTCGTTCCGCGGGCTGCCGCCTCGGTGATGGCGTGAACCACCGCCGGGTGCGCGTGCCCGAGAATCATGGGCCCCCAGGAGCCAATGTAGTCGGTGTACCGGGCCCCATCGGCGCCATAAAGCCAGCAACCCTCCGCGCGGGAGATGAACACGGGGCTCCCGCCCACGGCACGAAAGGCCCGCACGGGCGAGTTGACCCCGCCGGGAATGACCGCGCCCGCGCGGGCAAAGAGTTCGACGGAACGGGGATCGCTCATGGCTTTTTTACGTGGGGCCTAAAAGGTGAAAAAAACACGGTGCATTGTGCATGCAAAAAAAAAGGGAGCACGAGAGAGCCGGTCAAGAAAGGCACCCCCAAGCGGCCGAAACGGCGTGCCCTCAAGGCAGCGTGGCGAAGGTTATTCGCAGGCCTGCGTTTGCACTATGGCGTGCAAAATCTCTGGAAAAGATGAGATCGTAGCCGAGCGACGGACCCCACGTGAGGTGGCCGTGGCAGAACGTTTCGAAGGTCACAAACGGCACATCGCGAAAGGCCCCGAACGATACGAACGACTGGGTGGCGTCTGCGCCGTGGCCCGTGCCGTCGCGTCGCATGACCGTTGCGGTGCCCACGCCAAACGCGCCGTGAAACCCCACGGGCGCGAGCCAGCCCTCGGCGAACGGCAAAAGTTCCACGCGCACGCCGCCGCCGCCGCCCTTCGAGACGTAGAGGTCGTTCCACGTGCCGCCGTAGGAGCCCCAAAGGCCGAAAGCGACCCGGGGGTGAAACGAGGACAAAACAGCGAAGGTGCCCTGGCCACCGCCCATGGCGCCCGTGCTCACGTAGTTGCTCGCGTCGCCGAGCTGCTGAGCGTTGCTCGGGTAACCGTTGGCGAAAACGGCGGAGGCCTGCCCATCGGCGAGAAATACCCAGCCCCGGGCCGCAGGATCCGCCGCCCGCGCAGTGGTGGGCACAAGCACGGCGAGCGAGGTCAACGCGGCAAACGCGCCCAACGAGGCAAGCGAGGCAAGCGGGGCAAGCGGGGCAAGCGGGGCAAGCGGGGCAATCGGGGCAATCGGGGCAAGCGGGGCAAGCGGGGCAAGCGGGGCAATCGGGGCAAGAGATGGAAATACGCGGGCACGGCGACGGTTCATGGGGACTCGTTTGACGTTCGAGTGTGGCGAGCGGGGCGAGGCGCCCGCGTCAGGGGGCGGCAAAAATAGAAAGGTGCAGAGTGCACGGGTTTTTCGGCGAGGGTCAGGCGAGCTGCGAGCGGGCAATCACGATGCGCTGAATTTCGCTCGTGCCCTCGTAGATGGTCGAGGCGCGAACGTCGCGCAGGTGCCGCTCGGCCGCGAAATCGCGCGTGTAGCCGTAACCCCCGTGAATTTGCACCGCTTCGTTGCAAATCTCCACCGCCGCTTCGCTCGCGAACACCTTCGCCATTGAGGCTTCGCGCGAAAAGGGTTTCTTCGCCTCTTTGAGAGCCGCGGCGCGGTGGCACAAAAGGCGCGAGGCCTCGAGCTTGGTCGACATGTCCGCGAGCTTCCATTGGATGCCCTGAAACTCGCCAATCGCCTTTCCGAACTGCTTGCGATCGCGTGCATACTGCACGCTTTCAGCCAACGCGGCGCGGGCGATGCCAACGGCCTGGGCCGAGATGCCAACGCGCCCGCCGTCGAGGGCCATCATGGCGATTTTGAAGCCGCCGTTTAGCTCACCGAGGAGAGCTGTTTTCGGGAGCTGAATGTCGTCGAATACGAGGGGCACCGTGTTCGACGCACGAAGGCCGAGCTTGTCTTCGGCCTTTCCGATTGTGAGACCGGGAGTGCCGCCATCGAGCAAAAAGCAGGAAATTCCCCTGGTTCCTGCGTGCGTCTCGCGGTTGCCGGTGCGCGCCCACACGATGAACACGCCCGCGTGCGCGCCGCTCGTGATCCATTGTTTGTCGCCGCGAAGCACGTAACCCTCGCCGCTCTCGAGGAGCGTGGCGGTGGTGCTCATGCCTCCCGGGTCGCTCCCGGCGCCGGCTTCCGAGAGGGCAAATGAGCCCGCGGCATACGTGCCATCGGCGAGGCGCGGGCAATGAAATTCGCGCTGCGCCGGGGTGCCGAAGTGCGCGATGATCTCGCCGACCATGTTGGTGACGGCCATCGTGACTGCCGTAGAAGCGCATGCGGCCGCGACTTCTTCCATCGCGAGGGCGTACGAAAGCGCGCCGGCCCCGGAGCCCCCAAGATCTTCGGGAACGTTGACCGCCATGAGCCCCAAATCCGCGAGCCCTTTCAGAATCTCGCGAGGAAAACGCGACTCGGCGTCAAGGCGTGCCGCCTCCGGGGCAATCACCTTTTGCGCGAATTCGCGGGCCGTTTTTTGAACGAGGGTTTGGGTTTCCGTGAGCGTGAGGTTCATGGTTTCTGCATCAATCGATGGGGAAAGAAATCTTGGCTGGAAACGAGCCTGGGCTGGAAAAGACCAGGGCTTTGACCGTGTCGGCCGCGCAGTCGAGTTCTCCGCGAAACTTGCCGTTCCGGCTCGCGGCACCGGCCGAAAGTACGGCGCCGGTGGGGTCGATGTAAGCGGTGACCTCGATGGTGCCGCGCTCAGAACCCTTGCAGGATGCAAGCTTTTGCAGCGACGGCCCGAGGGTGGCTTGGAAGCGCGTGGCAGGCATCGCCGCGGGTGGGCGAACGCCCTCGGGGAGATCGAAATCAAGCTTGTTGCGAACCTCCGCATCGCCCTGGTCGGGCCGGGGCCACGCGGTTTGCTGAAAGACCTCGAGAATGCATTTTTCGACTTTTCGGTCGCCGATGCTCGACGTTTCAAGGTGGCCGTAGCGCATGCGGCCTTGGTCTGAAATACGAAGAAATACGGAAAACGACCCGGACACACCCTCAAACACCGATGAGCGCGTTTCCAAGCAAGAAAGCAGGCTTTCCTGCGCGCGAAGAAAGGCGGCATCGACCTGTTTGGGGTCGATGTAGCCGAGCTCACTGGCCACCTTCATTTGCGGTTTTGTGCTCTTTTTTGCCGGAGCGTGTTCGAGCTTCGGCTCGGGAGCGCGCGCGGGCGTGCGCGGTGCGCAGCCCAAAAGAGAGCCCACGCCGGCCGCAAGAAGGGCACGTAGAAAAGGAGGCTTCACGTCGTCATGCCCTCAGAAGACTGGCCGCGATGACAATGCGTTGAATCTCGCTCGTGCCCTCGTAGATTTCCGTGATGCGCGCGTCGCGGTAGTGGCGCTCGACGGGGTACTCGGTGGAGTATCCATACCCGCCGAAGATCTGAAGGGCCTTGTGCGCGATGCGCGTGCAGGCCTCGGAAGCGTAGAGTTTTGCCTGGGCAGACTCGGTGGAGTGGCGCATGTGCGCGTCTTTCATCCACGCGGCTCGCCACGTGAGCAGGCGCGCGGCGTCGAGCTGCGTGGCCATGTCGGCGAGCATGAACTGAATGGCCTGGTGCTCGGCGATAGGCTTGCCAAAAGACTTGCGCTCTTTGGCGTAGGCCGTGGCCGCCTCGAGGGCCGCGCGCGCGATGCCGAGGGCCTGGCACGCGATGCCGATGCGGCCGCCGTCGAGGGTCGCCATCGCGACTTTAAAACCCTCGCCGACGTTTCCTACGACCGCGGTGTCGGCGACGAAACAGTCTTGGAAAAAGACCGTGCACGAGTGGGCCGCGCGGATGCCGAGCTTGTGGTCGCGGGCGTTTTGCGTGAAGCCGGCTGCGCCCTTTTGCACGAGAAAAGCCGTGTGTTTCACCTTGGAACCGCTGCGGTCGGTGATGGCGAAAACGATGATGTGGTCCGCGTGCGGGCCGTTCGTGATCCAGTTTTTTGCGCCGTTCAGGAGCCAGCCGCCGGGCACTTTGGTCGCGCCCGTGACCATCGTCTGCGCGTCCGACCCGCTCATAGGCTCAGTAAGACCAAAACAGCCAAGCGTAATACCTGAGGCAGTCGGCGTCAATACCTCCTGCTTCTGCGCGTCGGTTCCGAACTTGTAAACGGGGTCGCAGAAGAGCGAGTTGTTGACGCTCATAATGACGCCGCAGCTCGCGCACGCGGCGCTGATTTCTTCCATCACGAGGGCGTACGCGAAGGTGTCGAGGCCGGCCCCTCCGAACTCCGTGGGAATGGCCATGCCGAGGAAGCCCAATTCGGCCATCTGCTTCACGATGCCGGAGGGCCACGTCTCGCTCTTATCGAGTTCCGCCGCCCGCGGAGCGATCTCGCGGCGCGCAAAATCGCGGGCTGTGTCGCGAACCATGCGGTGGTCGTCGGTGAGTTCGAAGTCCATGGAGTCCTTAGAAAATGGGACAGGTCCCGGTAGAAGTCTTAGCGGGCCTTAGCGCGCTTTTTCACCCCGGGAAGTGGCAACCGCGCGAAGGGCCACGGCACCTCACGCGGTGAGCAAACGAAGCGCCGAAAACGACGCTGCCTCGAGGACGAGCGAGGCCTTTGGGCGCACCGCGAGCGCAACCCCGGCGCACGCGAGCATCGGCGCATCAAACCCCGAATCTCCGAGGGCCACATGCACCAGATGCGCAGCAGCGTCGCCTTGGTATGCGCGCAAAAGCGTGCGTTTTCCCTCGCCGTAGGAGCGTGGTATTCGTGTATGTATCTGGTCTGCGGTGAGCTCAAGACCGATCACCCGATCGACCGAAATGCGCGCGAGGGCGAGAGCCTCTTCCACGACCCATTTCGGCGACGCGGAAACGACGACGATGCGGTGGCCGTGGGCCCGAGCGCCCGCCAACACCGAAAGAGTTTCGGCAATCAGACGGGCGGGCAGGTTGGCCGCGGCAAGGGAGTTCGTGATGGCGCGGCGGGCCGCCGTTTCTTCGATGTGTCCCAGCGTGATGGCCACGAGACTAAAAAAGGTGGCCTCGTCGAGGTGCCCGCTGTCGTAGGCATTACGTGCAGACTGCACAAATGCCCCGGGCCGTGGATCGTCCGGGAGTCCGAGGCGCGAGGCTACCGCGCGCAGGTGCTCGGCGTTGAGCGGCGCGGCGTCTTTTTCGAGGGCTGCGAGCCAATCGTCCGCGACGTCGCCGGTCCACAGCGTGCCGTCGGCGTCGGTCGCGACGATGCCCGGCGGGAGTGAAGCCAGCGTGGCAACCACTTCGGCCGCGGAGATTGGCGTCATGCGCGAACGCTCTCACGGGCGATCGGCCCTCGCAAGTGCGGCAACCCTTTACGCTGGAAGGCGGCGCACGATACACTGACGCCTCATGCCTGACTCCCACCAGCGGTACCGAGTTATCGACAAGATCGACGCGGGCGGAATGGCGGAAGTGTACCGAGCCGAACGCGAGGGACTCGAGGGTTTTGCCAAGCAAGTCGCGATCAAGCGGGTGCTTCCGCACCTAAGCGAAAACGAGCGCTTCATTCGCATGTTCCTCGACGAAGCTCGCTTGAGCGGGCGACTGACGCACTCGAACTGCGTTCAGGTTTTCGACATCGGCTACGGCGACAACGCGTATTTCATCGTGATGGAATTTGTCGATGGCACGAGCCTCAAGGCCGTCGTCGATCACTACCGCCGCCTCGGTCAATCGATCCCGGCGCCCATCGCCGTGCACATCGTTCTCGAGGTCGCCAAGGGCTTGGCGTACGCCCACGAACTTCGCGACAACGACGGCCGCGAGCTCCACATCGTCCACCGCGATGTGTCGCCTCCCAACGTTCTTTTGTCCCGCTACGGCGAGGTCAAGATCGTCGATTTCGGGCTTGCGAGGGCGAACTCGCAGCTCGAAAAAAGCGAGCCCGGCATCATCAAAGGCAAGTTCGGGTACTTGAGTCCCGAGGCGGCGCTCGGCCAAGAAATCGACGCCCGCACCGATGTGTTTGCCCTGGGAATTATGCTGTGGGAGCTCCTCGCGGGGCGACGACTATTTCTCGGTGAAACCGATTTGCAGACCGTGCGAGCGGTGCAAGCCGCCGTTGTTCCGGACATCACCGCCATCAATCCGTCGGTGCCCGCAGAACTCGGGCGCGTCATCGCGCGAACCCTCGCGAAAGACCCCAACGACCGCATTCCGTCGGCCTACGATTTCGGCCAACAACTCGCCCGCGTACTTTTCGAGATGGGCGTCACCGTCACAGATTTCGACGTCGCGAGCCTTGTGCGAAACGTCCTCGGGCACAAAGAGGGCTCGACGATGCAGGTCATCGATCGCCTCATCAAAGAGTCGCTTTTTGAGTTCGTTTCTATTGGTCGCGGAGGTTCCACCAGCGAAGGCAAAGTCGCAAACCTTGGAAACGCGGGGGCCGTGAAGCCGCCCAATCGCCAGATCAAAATCGGCGCCGAGCCCCTCCTCGCCACCTATGAAATGCCGCAACTTTCGGGGATTATTGGTATTCCCGAGCCCCTGAAAAGTTTGCCGGCGCGCGCGCTTCAAGAGGGAAATCTGGCGGCTTTGGAGGAAGACGACGACGAGGAAGATCCGCCTCCGCTCGCCGCCAATCAGGCCGCCTACGATCGCATCGCCGGTCCCCTTGAAATACCTGGCGTGCCCCACTTTCCGGGGCAATTGGGTCAGCCCGGAGACGGCGAGTCCA
>CAMCKZ010000064.1 GCA_945875545.1 Polyangium aurulentum
CCAGAGCCACTTTCCCCAACAATACCAATGGTTTCACCCGCGGCCAGTTCAAGCGATACCCCCCGCACCGCGGGCACATCGGAGCGGCGAAAAAAGCCCGTGGTGAAGGTTTTTGAAACCTCCACAAGGCGCAGAACGGGCACCGCCGTTGTCACGGAAGCTCCTGCACCGCGAAGGCGCACCGGGTAACCCGATGGCGGCTGCCATGGCCGTCGTGGGCGTCGATGGTGGGCGCGCGAAGCATCGGCCCCGGATCATGCGTGCATTCTGCAACAGCCTGGTAACACCGCGAAGCGAAGCGGCAGCCCCGGGGCCAAGCCTCCGGCGGGGGCACCATTCCGGGAATGGGCCGGAGCACGCTTTTCCTGGAAGAAGCCTGACCAAGCGCCGGGCGAGCGGCGAGCAAAGCCTTCGTGTAGGGATGGGCCGGCGCATCAAAAACCTGCCGCGTGGCCCCGGCCTCGACGACTTGGCCCGCGTAAAGAACGACGACGCGATCGGCTCGCTCGGACACCACGCCGAGGTCGTGGGTGACGAGGAGGAGGCTCAGATTTCGTTCGGCCCGGAGTCGTTCCAGGAGGTCGAGAACCTGGGCCTGCAGCGTGGGATCAAGGGCTGTCGTGGGCTCGTCGGCGAGAATCAATTCGGCGTTGGCGGAGATGGCGATAGCGATGAGAATGCGCTGGCGAAGTCCGCCTGAAAGCTCGTGGGGGTAGCGGTCAGCGCCCGCCCTCGGATCGGGAAATCCGACCGCTGCGAGCACCTCTTCGACGCGGGCCCGGAGAGCCTTGCGGGGCAGCGATTCATGGAGCGCGATGGCCTCGGCCACCTGGTCTCCGACGCGCATGACCGGGTCCAAACTCGTCATGGGATCTTGAAAAATCATGGCCACGCGGCGGCCGCGAAAGGCCCGGAGAGCCGCGGGCGACATGGAAAGAATCGGCGTGCCGCGGTAAGAAAGCTCGTCGCACGCAACGCGCGCAGTGTCGCCGAGCAGCCGCATGATGGCGAGGGCCGTGACACTTTTGCCCGAACCGCTCTCGCCCACAATAGCCAGCGTTTCACCAGGAAAAATGTCGAAACTCACGCCGTCGACGACGCGGCAAAACCGACCGTCGCGTTCGAACGCGACAGAAAGTCCGCGCACGGTCAATAAACTTTCGTCGCCCACGGGGCAAAACCTAACACGCCCCGGAGGCCCGGCCATCATCAACAGGGGCGGCCAACGCTGGACGCGCCCGGGCCATTGCGCAAGACTGGGCGGCCATGAAGATCGTCACCTCGTTGTCCTTCGCTGCGGCGGCTCTCATCTCCCTCGCATGCACGCGATCGTCGGCGGTCGAAACGTCGCGAAGCGAGGCCTCGCCGATGGCCGATGCAAGCCTTGATTCAGCAGACCACGCGGTGCGTTTCGAGCAAAAGTCAGGCTGCGTAATGGGTGCAGTATGCACGGCCACGATTCGCCTAGAGACCAAGTCGGGCATGCATGTCAACGAAGGATTCCCGTATAAATTCAAGGGTATGGAGAGTGGCGGCGTGGAACTTCTCGGAAGCGACCCGGCGAAGAAAAACGACTTTTCGAAGGCCGCCGGCGACCTCACCCTCGAGAGCAAAACCGTCGCTGTTCTCGCGGTGCGATTCAAGCTCGCGGCCAAGCAAGGCACCGTCGCGGGTACGTACAAATACGCCATCTGCAACGAGGCCAACTGCTTCCCGAAAGAGCTGGCCCTGTCTCTCGCGGCTACGGCGCGGTAGTGGCGCGCGGGTAGCTGCCGAACTGACGCACGATGGGGCAGCGTTCCTTGAGTTCTTGCAGGGCGCGGGCGACCGAATCGTCTTCGCGATGGCCTTCCAAATCCACGATGAAGACGTAGTCCCACGCCTTCTCGCGGCTCGGGCGCGACTCAATGCGGGTCAGGTTCACGCCCTCGTTTTCGAAGACCTCGAGGGCTCGCCGTAGGGCTCCCTTTCCGTCGCGAAGCGAGAACGAAATGGTCGTCTTGTCGTCGCCGGTGCGGGGACTATCTTCCCGCGCCAAAAGCACGAATCTTGTGGCGTTTTCCGTGCGATCTTGCACCGCAGAAACAATAACCGGCAGGCCGTGAAGCTCCGCTGCGAGGCGGCTCGCGATGGCGGCGGTGGTGGGGTCCGTGGCGGCTTCGCGCGCGGCGGCGGCGGTCGAAGTGGCGTGCACGAGCTGCGCGTGGGGAACGTGTTTTGCGAGCCAATCGCGGCACTGGCCAAAGGCCTGCGGGTGCGAAATGACGCGCGTGATGGCGGCGAGCGTGGGTGCGCGCCCGAGGAGAGCTTGCTCGACGGGAAGGACCCATTCGCGCCGCAAGAAAACGCCGCCATCGAGGAGGCAATCGAGGGTGTAACTGACCGAGCCTTCGGTGGAATTTTCGATGGGAGCCACGCCATAATCCACGTGCCCGCGGCGCACGGCATCGGCGACGGCACTGATGGTTGGCAGCTCCACGTACCGCACGCCCATGCCGAAAAGTGAGCGCGCGGCCATGTGCGAAAACGTTCCCTCGGGCCCAAGATACGCGACGGAAATGGGCTGTTGCAGCGCCAAACACGCGCTCATCACTTCGCGGTAAACCGCCGAAATCGCGCTCGCGGGAAACTTGCCTTTGGCGCGCGCGGCCAGGCGTTCAATCACGAGGCGCTCGCGATCCGGATCGTGAAGCGGCAGCCCCGCGTGGCGCTTGGCGGCGGCAACTTCGTCGACGAGAGACGCGCGGCGCTCAAGAAGTTCGATGAGCTCGTCGTCGATGGTGTCGACCACGGTGCGTAACTCAGAAAGGGGGCGTGTCATGACGCACAGCGTAACGCGCGGAAGACCGAAAGGCCATGTTTTCGCCGTCGCGCACCGCGTCGATCGTGCCTCGCGCGCGCGCAAGGGTACCCCATCATTCGCGAATTCGCCTGGGTGTCGCATTGAATATGACCAAAAGATGACGAAACCATGGCAAAATTGACGCACCTCGGCTCATTTTTGCACAAAAATGAATGCGTTACTTGACGCAGAGCGAAACAGAGTCGACACTTCAGCCTACCGAGATGGTCTTCACCGCAACGCGTCAAGCATCTGAGCCACTCGCCCAATCGTCGGGCGTGGTTTCGGTTGCTGCGTTGGCGGTTATCGGATTTGCGCTTTCAGCGGTCATTCCGACGAGAGCGCTCCTGCTGATTATTGGCGTAGGAATCCTTCTTCTTACGCAAGTTACCGAGGCAAAAAGACCCGGGGTGCCAGCACATTAGGCAGATTCGACCGAGAATCCCCTCTGGCCCCCGCACCTCACCGGTGACGGGGGTTCTTTCTTAGCTCAGGAGTTCATTTGACCATGGCGAATCGACCCATCTCCCCCCTGGCGGCGGCCTTGTTTTCCGCATCTCGCCCATCGACTTTGAGGTGCCTCAGTGCGTAGCCGTTCCCTCGTTGCAGGCCCGTCTCGGGCCCCTGCGCGCGCCATGCTCAAAGGTGCCGGTTTCACGGACGCGGACCTGCAAAAACCCCTGATCGCGGTCGGTAATACGTGGTCCGAGGTGACCCCGTGCAACACGCACTTGCGCGAGCTTGCGGAGCACGTGAAACGCGGAATTCGCGCCGCGGGCGGCACGCCCATCGAGTTCAACACGATTGTCGTCAGCGACGGCATCACGATGGGCACCGACGGCATGCGCGGCTCGCTTGTTTCGCGCGAGGTCATCACCGATTCGATGGAGCTCTTTGTGACGTCGCACTGCCTCGACGGCCTCATCGCCATCGTCGGGTGCGACAAGACGATTCCCGCGGGTGTGATGGCCCTTGCGCGGATGGATTGCCCGGGCCTTGTGCTTTATGGCGGCGCGATTCAGCCGGGAAATGTCGACGATCGCGACGTTACGATTCAAGATGTTTTCGAGGCTGTGGGCGCCCACGCGGCGGGCAAACTCGACGACGCCGGCCTCACCCGCGTGGAGAATGCGGCGTGCCCGGGCGCCGGGGCGTGCGGCGGTCAGTTCACCGCGAACACGATGGCGACCGCGATTAGTTTTCTGGGCATATCTCCTATGGGCGCAAGCGAAGTGCCCGCCACCGACCGGCGCAAAGGCGACGAGGCCGAGAGGTGCGGACGCATGGTTGTGGAACTTGTCAAGTCGGAAACGACGGCGCGCAAATTCCTAACGAAAGCGGCCTTTGAGAACGCGGTGGCATCGGCCGCGGCGACGGCGGGTTCCACCAATGTGGTGCTCCACCTTTTGGCCATCGCGCGGGAGGCGAACGTCGTTTTCACCCTCGACGACATCGACCGCGTGTCAGCAAAAACGCCCGTCATCGCCGATCTCAAGCCCGGCGGACGTTACACCGCGGTCGACATGGAAAGCGCCGGCGGTATGCGTCTGCTCGCGAAAGAACTGTTCGCCGCGGGCCTTCTTTCCGACGTTCCCACCGTGTCCGGCAAATCGCTCCGCGAGGAGTCCGAGCTCGCGGAACGGCGAAGTGATCGCGCGGTCATCGTCGCGGCCAGCGAGGCCTTCAAGCCGCGCGGCGGTCTCGCGGTGTTGCGCGGAAATCTTTCGCCCGAGGGTTGCGTGCTCAAACTCGCCGGTTCCGGCCGCTCGTTTCATGAAGGACCGGCCCGTATCTTTGACGGTGAAGATGCGGCGTTCGCAGCGGTCCAAGAGGGAAAAATGCAACCCGGCGACGTCATCGTCATTCGCTTTGAGGGTCCCAAAGGCGGCCCGGGAATGCGCGAAATGTTGGCGGTCACGGCGGCAATCGTGGGCCGCGGCCTCGGCGATTCCGTGGCGCTCGTGACCGATGGTCGCTTCAGCGGCGCCACCTACGGCATGATGATCGGCCACGTATCGCCGGAGGCCTGTCTCGGCGGACCGCTCGCATATTTGCGTGACGGCGACGTCGTGCGCATTGATCTCGAACGGCGCGTTTTGGAAACGAGCGCCGATCTTACCAAGCGCGAACGGGTGACTCGACCTCTGCCCCGCATGGGCCGGACCCTCGCGAAATATGCCCACTTGGTGTCTTCCGCATCGGAGGGCGCCGTCACTGGTTTTCATCTTCCCGGCATGTCGTCGGGCAACGCATCTTCAGGAGATTCCCTATGAGCGACACTTCCTCGTCCCAGGCTTCGCATCTCGATGTAGCGACGGTTGTCGCGATCATTGGCTACCGAGGCAGCGCGCGCACGGCGGCCCTCAACCTCGTCGCGGCGGGTCACGTCGTGCAGGTCGCGGTGCGCCCGGGCGGCATGAGTTGGGTGCGCGCTTTTGAAGACGGGTTTCGGCCCGTGTCGATTGCCGAGGCGATTCCTGGTGCCGCGATTGTGGTCGTAGCCGTTCCCGAATTGGAGCAAGCGCAGCTCTTCGCGATGCTCATCGAAAAGCACCTTGAGCCGGGAACTCTTTTGCTTTTGGAGGCCACCGCGGCCGCCGTCGCGGGTGCTGTGAAGCTGCCCGAAAACGTCGATGTAGCCTGCGCGCGCCTTCGCGCCGCGGCACCCGGCGAGGGGTCAAAAGAGGCCACCGGCGAGCTCGCGGTGATCGCCGTGCACCGCGATATTTCTGGGCGCGCGACGGAGCGTACCGCGGCCTATGCGCGCACGGCTTTCAAGCGCGAACGGCTTTTTACCTCAAGTTTCGCGAGCGAAGGCGACCTCGACGTCGCGAGTTACGCCGCTGAAAAGGGAAGTTCCGCGGCGCTCATCAGCGCCTGGGAAGAGCAATCCGCGCAGTCCGGCTACGAGCCCAACGAAGCCCGCCAACGCACCCTAGAAAGCCTTTCGGCAGCCGTGACGGGGTTGGGTCCGGTCCACCTCGCGAAAGCCGCTGCAACGGGCCGTGCGGCACCAACAGCGGGGGTACCCGCAGCCCCCGCGACGCGAACAACGGGGGTGGCGTCGTGAAGGACGCAGCCGAGGGAACGGGCGCGGATCGGCGCATGCTTTCCGGCGCGCAGATCATCTGGGAAGCTCTCGTGCGCGAGGGGGTCGATGTCGTTTTCGGTTACCCGGGCGGCGCCATTATGCCCGCATACGACGCACTGCTTCAGTACCCGATTCGTCATGTTTTGGTACGCCACGAACAAGGCGCTGCGCATATGGCGGATGGCTATGCGCGGGCCAGCGGCAGGGTCGGCGTGTGCATCGCCACGAGCGGGCCAGGTGCCACGAATCTCGTGACGGGAATTGCCACGGCGATGCTCGATTCCATTCCCATCGTGGCGATCACGGGCCAAGTCAACTCCAAGTTCATTGGCACAGACGCCTTTCAAGAAACCGACATCACCGGCGTCACAATTCCCATCACCAAGCACAATTACTTGGTCACCCGCGTCGAAGACATCGGCGCAACGATTCGCGAGGCATTTTACGTCGCCCGCAGCGGGCGTCCGGGGCCGGTTCTCGTCGACATCACAAAAGACGCGCAGCAGGCCCTGATGAACTGGGCCTTCGACCCCACGCCCGTGCGCATGCGCGGCTACCGGCCGGCCCACGCCCTCACGGAGAGCGACCTCGATGCGGCCATGAGCCTCATCGAAAATGCGGAAAAACCCATCATTTTGTCCGGGCACGGCGTTGTGGAAGCGGGCGCCACCGAGCTCGTAAAGGCCTTCGCCGAAAAACACGATATACCTGTAGCTTGCACGCTTCTTGGCCTCGGTGGTTTTCCGGCCACGCACCCGCTTTGCCTCGGCATGATGGGGATGCACGGCGAGTCATGGGTGAATCAGTCGATCCAAGAGGCCGATTTGCTGCTGGCCATCGGCATGCGCTTCGACGATCGGGTCACGGGCAAGCTCGAAACCTACGCGCCTCGCGCCCGCAAAATTCACTTCGAGCGCGACCCGGCGGAGGTCAACAAAAACGTCAAGGTCGACGTAGCCTTGGTGGGGGATCTCGGCGATGCGGTGGCCATGTTGCAGGCGCGCACGCAAGCAAAATCCCACGCTTCCTGGAATCGGCGCATCCGAGACCTCAAGGGCGACGCCGCGGTTCGCGACATTCAGCAGCTGCCCCCGAGCGGGCGCTTGTACGCGGCCCACGTGATGCACGATCTTTGGCGTTTGACCGAGGGCAAGGCTCTCGTCGTGACCGACGTGGGTCAGCATCAAATGTGGGAAGCGCAGTACTACAAGCACGACTACCCGAGGCGCCTCGTCACGAGCGGCGGCCTTGGCACCATGGGCTTCGCATTGCCCGCGGCCACGGGCGCGAAGATCGCTTGCCCCGACGCCGAAGTGTGGGTTGTGGCCGGCGACGGCGGCTTTCAAATGACCGCGTGCGAACTGAGCACCATTGCGCAAGAAGGCCTTAAATTGCACATTGCAATTATAAACAATGGCTACCTCGGCATGGTGCGCCAATGGCAGCAATTCTTCTACGAGGGTCGCTATTCGGCAACACCGCTTCGCAGCCCCGACTTTGTGAAACTCGCCGAGGCCCACGGCCTCAACGGCCTGCGCGTCACGCGCCGTGAAGACGTCGATGCGGCGGTGCGCGAGGCCCAGGCCTCCCCTGGCACGGTGCTGATCGACTTTCGCGTCGAGCAAGAAGACTCGGTCTACCCGATGGTGGCTGCCGGCGCGGCCCTTGGCGACATGATTCGCCGCCCAAGTCCCATCGTCGAAACCGCCAGCGACGAATAAGTTTTTCGAGGAACTTTCAATGCCCCCATTCATCTCGCAACACACCGTCGTGGCCTACCTTGAAGACCTTCCGGGCGTGCTCACGCGCGTCACGACCCTCGCGCGTCGGCGGGGCTACAATATTGTATCACTCGCGGTCGGTGCCACAGAAAAGGCTGGTATTTCGCGCCTAACTCTCGTTTTCGACGCCGACGCCGACGGCGCGCGCAGGCTCGTGGCAAACCTATACAAACTCGTGAACGTCCTCTTCGTGGAACACGCGAAGGGCGGGCAAGAGATCATCGCGCGGGAACTTGCCCTCCTGAAAGTCACCGCCACGTCCGATTCGCGCGCGGCCCTCTTGCAGCTCGTCGATGCCTTCAAGGGGAGGGCCATCGACATCGACGCCACGTCGATCGTGGTTGAACTCACGGACACGGCGGAACGCGTCGACTCGTTCGTTTCGGTGCTCGCGGGCTACGGCATCATCGAGCTTGTGCGCACGGGCACCGTCGCCATGCGGCGCGGCGTTGAGGCGTCTTTGGTGAAGAAGCGCGGCGAGGCGCTAAGCTTGTCGATATTGCCACCGAGCGGCGACGAAGACGACGACAAGGCCGCATAAGTAGTATTTTTGCAGGTAATCACGCATTTGTTCCCCTGACTTTTCTTTCAATCGCGACCCTCAAAGGAATTCGGCACATGGCGACCATTCACTACGACAACAACGTTTCCCTCGACCTCATCAAGAGCCGCAAAGTCGCCATTATCGGCTATGGCTCGCAGGGCCACGCGCACGCGCTGAACTTGAAAGAGAGCGGCGTCGACGTGGTTGTGGGCCTGCCGCCCACGAGCAAATCGGTTGCCAAGGCCGAGGCCGCGGGGCTCACGGTGAAGACGCCGCGCGACGCAGCGGCCTACGCCGATGTCATCATGGTTTTGACCCCCGACACCTCGCAGGCGAAGATTTGGCGAGAAGACCTCGCGCCGGAAATGACTCCGGGCAAGACCCTGATGTTCGCCCACGGTTTTAACATTCGCTTCGGCACCATCGAGGTTCCAGCCCACATCGATGTGTCGATGATTGCCCCGAAAAGTCCAGGCCACCGCGTGCGCGAGACCTACGAGGGCGGGGCGGGCGTTCCGGCCCTTATCGCCGTGCACCAAGACGCAAGCGGCACGGCGAAAGAGCTGGCGCTCTCGTACGCCAAGGGCATCGGTTGCACGCGGGCCGGCGTTCTCGAAACGACGTTTTCAGAAGAGACCGAGACGGATCTTTTCGGCGAGCAGGCCGTGCTCTGCGGAGGGACCGCCGCCCTCGTGAAGGCGGGCTTCGAGACCCTCGTCAACGCGGGTTACCAGCCCGAGGTGGCGTACTTCGAGTGCCTCCACGAGTTGAAGTTGATTGTAGACCTCATGTACCGCGGAGGCCTCAACTACATGCGGTACTCCATCAGCGATACCGCGGAAGTCGGCGACTATACAGCGGGTGCGCGCCTTATTACCGCCGAAACCAAGAAGGAGATGCAGAAAATTCTTGAAGAAATTCAAGATGGTACGTTCGCCAAGTTCTGGATCGAGGAGAACGAAAAGGGCCGCCCTTGGTTTGAGAAAACCCGCGCCGCGGAGCAGGAACACATCATTGAAGGCGTGGGCGCCAAGCTTCGCGCGATGATGCCATTTCTTGATCCGGTGACCATCAAGGCCGGGCAGTAAACGGGGCCACGATGGAGACGGCGATGGACGACAACTACGTCAAGATTTTCGACACGACGCTGCGCGACGGTGAGCAGTCGCCGGGCGCCACGATGACCACACCCGAGAAGCTCGAGATTGCGCGCATGCTCTCGCGCCTCGGCGTAGACGTCATTGAAGCGGGTTTTCCCGCCGCCTCGAACGACGATTTCGACGCCGTTCGGTGCATCGCCGCCACCGTGGGTTCTGAGGCCGTGAGCGGGCGACCTCAGAAGACGCCGCCCAGCATTTGTGGCCTCGCGCGCGCTGTCGAGCGCGATCTCGAGTGGGCAGCAAAAGCCGTTGCTCCGGCTAAGTTTCCGCGCATTCACACGTTCATCGCGACGAGCGACTTGCACATCGAGCACAAGCTCCGAACGACCCGCGCCGACGTCTTGCGGCGCACCTCGGCGATGGTTCGCTTCGCGCGATCGCTCTGCGCGGACATCGAATTCAGTCCCGAAGACGCGGGCCGAAGCGACCACGAATTTCTCGTCGAGGTCGTGCACGCGGCCATCGAAGCGGGCGCCACGACGATCAACATTCCAGACACGGTCGGCTACCTAACGCCGGCGGAATACGGCGCACTGATAGCGCTCCTACGCGAACGTGTACCTAACTCCGGGCGGGCTATTTTCTCGGTGCACTGCCACGACGATCTTGGCATGGCGACAGCAAATTCGCTGGCTGGAATCGCTGCCGGTGCACGCCAAGCCGAGGTAACGATCAACGGTCTCGGGGAGCGCGCCGGAAACGCGGCCCTTGAAGAGGTCGTGATGGCGCTCGCGACGCGCCGGCAACGCTTCGGCCTCACGACGGGAATCGACACGACGCAGCTCGTTCGCGCGAGCAAGCTTGTGAGCCAAACCATCGGCTTTGTGGTGCCGCCAAACAAGGCCGTCGTGGGCGCAAACGCCTTCGCTCACGAGTCGGGCATTCACCAAGATGGCATGCTGAAAAATGGGCTGGCCTACGAGATCATGTTGCCCGCTTCGGTGGGCGCCGGGCGCACTCAGTTGGTCTTGGGCAAGCACTCCGGGCGCCACGCGGTGGGCGTGCGATTGGGCGAACTCGGGCACGAGCTTGAGGGTGCGGCCCTCGACGCCGTTTTCGAGCGGTACAAGGCTGTCGCGGACCGAAAAAAGCAAATTACAGATGCCGATCTTGAGGCAATTTGCAGCGATTCGCACATTGCGCCCGCGGGCGGCGAATATTCCCTGCTCGACCTCATTGTGTGCTGCGGCACGCAAGGCCTTGCCACGGCGACCGTGCGCATTAACCGCCCCGATGGGTCCGTGGCCGTCGCCGCGATCATCGGCAGCGGCCCCGTCGACGCAACCTTCAAGGCCATCGACAGCATCCTCGCGACGTCGGTGACGCTTCTCGAATACATGGTGCACGCTGTCACCGAAGGGATCGACGCCCTCGGTGAAGTCAGCGTTCGCGTTCGCGACAGCGAGCCCGTTCGCGATGGCGATGCGGATGCCGGTAGCGAGGCGCGCGGGCAGGGACGGTCGGAGGGAATTGTGTACGGCAACGGTGCCGACACCGACATCGTGGTTGCGAGCGCCAAGGCCTACTTGAAGGCTTTGAACCGGGTGCTCGCAGCGCGCCCCATTCGAAGCCATCGTACCGAACGATTTTCGCAAGAAAAACAGGGAGATACATCCTCGTGAGGGCACGCACACTCCTCGAAAAAATTTGGGAAGGGCACGTGGTTTCTCAAGAAGACGACGCGCCGGCGATTCTTTACGTCGACCTCCATTTGGTCCACGAGGTCACCTCGCCCCAGGCATTTTCGGGCCTCCGCGCCAAGGGTCTTCGCGTTCGCCGGCCCGAGCGCACGAAGGCCACAATGGACCACTCGGTGCCGACGATTGCGCGCCACAAACTCAGCGTCATCGACTCCAAGGGCGACGCGCAGTTGGCGGAACTCGATGCAAACTGCAAGGAGTTTGGCGTCGAGCTTTGGCGTGAGGGTCACGCGCGGCAGGGCATTGTTCACGTTGTCGGCCCAGAGCTCGGGCTCACGCATCCGGGCAGCACCATCGTCTGCGGCGACAGCCACACGGCGACCCACGGGGCTTTCGGCGCCCTCGCCTTTGGCATCGGCACGACGGAGGTCGAGCACGTCTTGGCGACCCAGTGCCTGCTGCAACGCAAGCCGAAATCGCTGGCGATTGAGGTCGATGGGCGCCTGCAAGACGGCGTGACGGCCAAAGACTTGATCCTGGCGATCATCGCAAAAATCGGTGTCGGTGGAGCGACCGGGCACGTGATTGAGTACCGCGGCGAGGCCATCGAAGCGCTGTCGATGGAGGAGCGCATGACCGTCTGCAATATGTCGATCGAGGCCGGGGCGCGCGCTGGCATGACAGCGCCGGATGAAAAGACGTTTGCATGGCTCGAAGGCAGGCCTTTTGCACCCAAAGGCGCTGAATGGGAGAGGGCGCTCACCCGATGGAAGACCTGTTTCTCCGATGAGGGCGCGCACTTCGATGCCATGATGCGCATCGATGCATCGTTGCTTTCGCCGATGATTACGTTCGGCACGACGCCGGGAATGGGCATGCCCATCGATGGGCGAATTCCGAACCCTGAAAGCCTGCCCGATAAGTCGGACCGCAAGGCCCTCGAAAAGGCTCTCGCGTACATGGGGTTTGCGGCGGACGAGGCCATGTTGGGCAAGCCCGTGGACGTCGTCTTTATCGGCTCGTGCACCAATGGCCGGCTCAGCGATCTGCGCGAGGCGGCGGGGGTATTTGCAGGTCGTCGTGTGGCACCCGGGGTTCAAACGCTGGTCGTTCCCGGGTCACGATCCGTCAAGCTTGCCGCGGAAGCGGAGGGCCTCGACCAAATTTTCTTGACAGCGGGCGCAGAATGGCGGGAGCCCGGGTGTTCCATGTGCCTCGGCATGAACGGCGACAACGTTCCTGCGGGGCGACTCTCGGTCTCCACCAGCAACCGGAATTTCGAGGGGCGCCAAGGGCCCGGCGCACGAACACTGCTCGCTTCACCGCGCACCGCGGCAGCCTCGGCGGTCACCGGCGTCGTCACCGATGCGCGGAGTTTGTCATGAGCTGCCTCACTATTTTGCAGGGCACGGTTTGTCCCCTCGCGTCCGACGACGTGGACACCGACCAAATCATTCCCGCGCGATTTCTGAAAGCCACGACGAAAGAGGCGATAGGCGAGGGCCTTTTTGCCGATTGGGCGCAAGTGCCGGGTTTTCCCACGCGAGATGAGCGTTTCAGTGGTGCGCCGTTTCTGTTTGTGGGGCGAAATTTCGGCTGCGGAAGTTCTCGCGAACATGCGGCGTGGGCCCTCGCGCAAAACGGTTTTCGCGTTGTGATAGCGCGATCCTTCGCGGACATTTTTCGTCAAAACTGCCTAAAAAACGGCATCTTGCCCTTGCCACTTTCGGACGGGGACCACGAGTCGCTGCACGCGTTTTTGCTGGCCGACCCGATCGCTCAGGTGTGCCTTGATCTGCCGGCGGCGACGCTGACTTTCGGCAGCTTCGAGGCGAAATTTGCCCTCGAGCCTTTTGCAAAGCGGTGCCTTGTGGAGGGCGTTGACGAGCTCGGTTACATTCTCTCGCGCATAGCCCTCGTTCAGGCCTGGGAAGTTCAGTTCGAAAGTTAGGCGCAGTTTTCCGAGCGGTGCCGCGCATTTTTCAGCCACGGATTACCAGCAGTTTGTCAGAGAATATCCATGAATCCAACGATTGTGCTTTTGGGCGGCGACGGCATCGGACCCGAGGTTGTGGCCGAGGCCGTGAAGGTTCTTACCGCGGTCGGAGCGCGTTTTGGTCATGGCTTTCGGTACGAGCCGCGTCTCATCGGCGGGGCCTCCATCGACGACGACGGCATGCCCCTCGCCGACGAAACACTTGCAGTCTGCAAGGAGTCTCACGCGGTCATTCTTGGCGCGGTTGGCGGGCCAAAGTGGGACGGTTTGCCGGGGGCTTTGCGCCCTGAAAAGGGATTGCTTGCATTGCGCAAGGGTCTCGGACTGTGGGCCAACTTGCGCCCCGTCACGGTGCATCCGCTCTTGACCGACCGATCTCCGCTGAAGGCCGAGCGCCTTGAAAACGTCGATTTGCTCTTCGTGCGCGAGCTAACGGGCGGCGTGTATTTCGGCGAAAAGAGGCGCGATGAAACAGCCCGTGGGGCCCGTGCTTTCGACGCTCTGACCTACGAGGAATACGAGATCGAACGCGTGGTTCGCCTTGCATTTCGCCTCGCTGGGCAGCGTAAAAACAAGGTCACTTCCGTCGACAAAGCGAACGTTCTCGAGACGTCGCGGCTTTGGCGCGAAGTGGCCGATCGGGTGGCGCGTGAGCACGCCGCGGTCACGCTCGAACACCAGCTCGTCGACTCGTGCGCGATGCGCCTACTGACCCACGCATCGAGTTTCGACGTGGTCGTCACCGAGAACATGTTCGGCGATATTCTGACCGACGAGGGCGCGGCGTTGGTCGGGTCGCTCGGCATGATGCCATCGGCGTCGTTGGGCGATAGCAGCGTCGGCGTTTACGAACCGATTCACGGTTCCGCCCCGGATATTGCAGGGAAGGGGATTGCAAACCCCCTGGGCACGGTCCTTTCGGTGGCGATGATGCTGCGCCATTCGCTGGCCCTCCACGACGAGGCTCTTGCGGTCGAAGCCGCCGTCGATGCCGCCGTCCGCGAGGGCGTCTTGACGGCTGATTTGGCCCGCACCCACGCGCGCTCCACGAGCGAAGTCGGCTCGTATGTGGCGCGGCGTATTCTTGAAAGTGGCGCGGCGTATTCTTGAAATTGGCGCAGCGCAATCTTGAAAACGGATTCGCTTGACATGCGGACCGAAATCGGGCAGTGAGAGCGGGCCTCGTCGGCGCCTTTGGTCAACCAGTGGCTCGTCGATTGGGGGATCGTCTAATGGCAGGACGACGGTTTCTGGCGCCGTCTATCTAGGTTCGAATCCTAGTCCCCCAGCTCGTGTGTGTTTGCATCTTCTTGTGGTCTCTCGTGCCGCTTTTTCCTCGCTTAACGTCTTTTCGCTGTGTTGGTTTTGCTTCCCTAACGGCCCCATCGTCTAGCGGTTAGGACATCGGCTTCTCACGCCGGTGACGCGGGTTCAATTCCCGCTGGGGTCACTATTTCGTTGCTTGTGGGGCTCGCATGTGCGGGCGTGGTTCGCGGCGAGCGCGTCGTTCGTGAGGCCTTTGCGGGCCGGGTGGCGCGCGCTACCGGCGAACGCGCGCAAGCAAAATCGTGCGGTCCGCGAGAGAATATTCGCTGGGCCAATCGACAAAATAACTGCGCAGATCCCTTGACGAATCTTGCTTCACGCGTAGGTTCCACCGGCTTGGCACTCGCCTAGGGTGAGTGCTGCCAACAACACGGAGCGCAGAGAATTTCCATGGGTGCGAAGCAGATCATTTATAGCCGTAGCGCGCGTCAGCAAATCCTGAATGGCGTCAATCACTTGGCCGACGCTGTGAAGGTTACGCTGGGGCCTAAGGGCCGCAACGTCGTCATCGAGAAGTCTTTCGGATCGCCCGTCGTCACGAAAGACGGCGTCACGGTGGCCAAAGAAATCGAGCTCGTTGGCAGGTTCGAGAACATGGGCGCCCAGATGGTTCGTGAGGTCGCTTCCAAAACGAGCGACAAGGCCGGCGACGGCACCACGACGGCCACGGTGCTGGCCCAGGCCATATACTCGCAGGGCTTGAAGCTCGTCGAGGCCGGCCATAACCCCATGGATTTGAAGCGCGGCATCGACGCCGCGGTTGCTGCCATGGTGGCCCACGTCAAGTCGATTGCGGTGCCCACGCGCGACCGCGCGCACATCGCGCAGGTCGGCACCATTAGCGCCAACGGCGACACCGCGATTGGCGACATGCTCGCCGACGCCATGGAAAAAGTCGGCAAAGAAGGCGTTATCACCGTCGAAACCGGCAAGGGCTTGGAGTCCACGCTCGAAGTCGTCGAAGGCATGCAGTTCGACCGCGGTTACGCGTCGCCGTACTTCGTCACGAGCCCCGAGAAGATGACCTGCGAGCTCGAAGACGTTCGCATCCTCGTCACCGAGAAGAAGATTAGCGCCCTCGCCGACATCGTGCCGCTGCTCGAGCAAGTGGCCCGCGAGGGGCGTCCGCTGGTCATCGTCGCCGAAGACATCGAAGGCGAAGCGCTTGCAGCCCTCGTCGTCAACCGCCTGCGCGGCGTGCTCAAGATCGCGGCGGTCAAGGCACCGGGCTTCGGCGATCGCCGCAAAGAGATGCTCAAAGACATCGCGATTCTCACGGGCGCCACGGTCATCAGCGACGACCTCGGTCTCAAGCTCGATCAGGCGACGATCGCCGACCTCGGTCAGGCGAAGAAGATCGTGATCGACAAAGATACCACGACCATCATCGATGGCGCGGGAAACGCTGGGGAAATCAAGGGCCGTATCGAGGCCATTCGCAAGCAGGTCGAGTCGTCCACGAGCGACTACGACCGCGAGAAGCTCCAAGAGCGTTTGGCCAAACTTGCGGGCGGCGTTGCCATTCTTCAGGTTGGCGCGGCCACCGAAGTCGAAATGAAGGAGAAAAAGGCGCGCGTTGAAGATGCGCTCCACGCCACGCGCGCGGCGGTCGAAGAAGGCATTGTCGCCGGCGGCGGCGTGGCACTCCTTCGCGCACTCAAGGCCCTCGACGGCCTGAAGGTCGAAGGCGAGCAGCTCTTCGGTGTTGCGATCATTCGCCGCGCCGCAGAAGAGCCCCTTCGCCAGATCACCAAAAACGCGGGCCTCGAGAGTTCCGTCATCGTCGACAAGGTCAAGAGCGGCGAAGGGTCCTTCGGCTTCAACGCCGCCAAGGGCGAGTTCGAAGACCTGCTCCTGGCGGGCGTCATCGACCCAGCGAAAGTTGTGCGCTCGGCCCTCGAGTACGCAGCGTCCGTGGCCGGCATGATGCTCACCACCGAGGCCCTCATCGCCGACAAGCCCGAGAAGAAGAAGGCCGGCGGCGGCGGCGGCGGCGGCATGGGCGGCGGCATGGGCGGCATGGGCGGTATGGGCGGTATGGGCGGCATGGACGACTTCGACATGTAACGTCGCCCAGCGAACGAAAAAGCGAACGAAAAGGCCTCGGCCCTCCAAACGGGGGGACGAGGCTTTTTTTTGCCGTGCGCCCCATCAACGTGCCCGAGCGTTTTTCCCTTTGTCTTGCGAAAATGCCGGAATTTACCTTGCGCGCGCCCTTTCAATGCGCTCTGACATCATGCCGATTTCGCATGATCCCAGCAAAAAAAGACACCGACGCCGCGCCCCCACAAGGCCTTCAAAACGACGACGTCGGAGCGGCCATCGTGCGTGAAGAGTTGAGGCTCTTTGCCCTGGTTCGCGAGGCCCTCGTGATTGCCGAGAAAAATGCCCGCGAGGCAGGAAGTCAACGGTTTTCGGACGACGCTCGGCTCCTCGAACTTCGCGAAAATATCGCCGTTGCGCGGCCCGAAGACCTGCCGGCGCTCTTTGATCAAATGCACCAAATTGGTGCGCTGCGGGCTCATCGCGGGCGAGGCACGGTCGGCTCGATCGACGAACGCTGCCCGTATTTTGGGCACTTGCGCCTCATCGAAGACGGCAAACGGCGCGACGTCCTCGTTGGTTCGCGCTCGTACGTCGACCCCCGGTCCGCCATCAAAATCGTCGATTGGCGGAACGCGCCCGTGTCGCGCATTTTTTACCGTTACCAAGAGGGCGACGATTACGAAGAGGAGTTCGGCGACCGCGTTGTCGAGGGTCAAGTCGTACTCAGGCGGTCCGTCGCCATCGTAAACGCCGAGCTTGTGCGTGTCTCTTGCACGCAGGGTACGTACGTTCGCGCTCACGGCTCACACGTGTGGTCGCGTGTGGAGCCTCGCCGTTCCCTGTTGGCGACCGAAAAGCGCGCGAAGGCCAGCGTCGTGCCCGAGGTCCTCCCGGGCCAGGCCGATGTCCGCAAGCTTGGGGTGGGTGCCGACGGCGCGCTGCGAACCGATAAGCACCTTCCGGCGATAGCGGCTCTTCTCGATCCCGAGCAATTTCAACTAATTGCGCGTTCGGGGTCCGGCGTAGTGGCAATTCAGGGCAGCGCCGGCTCGGGTAAAACGACGGTCGGGCTGCACCGCATGGCGTACCTCGCGTACACGGAACCCCAGCGTTTTAGGCCCGAAAAGATGATGGCGGTGGTGCCCAACGAGGCGCTGGGTCATTACGTCGCGCGGGTGCTGCCGTCGCTGGAGGTCGCGGGCGTGCCCGTCATGACGTTCAAGCGATGGAGTGCGCGGGTTCTCGCGTATTTGCTCACAAAAGTGCCCTTGCGGGTTCACGAAGACACGCCGCCGGTGGTCTCGCGGGCCAAAATGCATCCGGTGATGTTGAAACTCATCGAAACCTTGCACCGGCGGGCCGTCGCCGCAGCTGACAAGCGCTTGAACGAAGCGTTTTCCCGCACGTCCCACGGCGGCGCCCTTCAGAGCGCGTGGGTCGCAACCGATGGCGGCGACAAGGGCTTGCCCCTCGACGTGCGGCTCACGGCCCTCGGCGGCTGGCTCGCGGGCAAGCGGGAACTCGCTGGAACTCCAAGGGTTCCCGCTCTTGGGAGCATCGAGACCGTGGCCCTCGAAAGGGCCATTCACGAGCTTCGTCAGCGCGCACGAAACGTGGCACTCCACTGGGACGAGGCCACCACCAATCGTGAGCTGTTGCACACCGTTTTTCGCGGAATCTCGGGCTTTTCGGCGCAGCGCGTTGACCAGGTGGCCGACTGGGGCACGAAGCAATCCCGCATTCGGTCCGACGGCGAACGCGACGGCGAGTCGCCCACGATCGATTCCGAAGACCGCGCGTTGCTCCTCCGCGTTTGGCAGGTTTTTCGCGGGCCGGTAACAGACGTGGACGGCGGGGCGATTCGCTTGGCCCACCTTTTCGTCGACGAAATTCAAGACGCGAATCCCGTGGCGTTGCGGGTTTTGTTGGAACTGACGGGCGCCGAGCGTTCGATCACCCTCGCGGGCGATGTGGCGCAGCGCACCCTCGAAGAAGACGACGACGCTGAGCCATTTGACTGGGTAACGCTGCTTCAAGACCTGGGCATCGAGGCCGGCGAGGCTTTGTCGCCGCTCAAGGTCAGTTACCGGTCCACCGCCGAAATCACACACTTTGCCCGGGGTGTTCTCGGTCCCTTGGCCCACGACGAAATCCCTGAAACAACGCGGAGCGGGCCGCCGGTGGAGCTCTTTCGTTTTTCCTCCCAAGGCGAGGCTGTGTCGTACCTGGCCGACGCCCTCAAGCAATTGCACGCGGACGAGCCGGCGACCAACATCGCGTTGCTGGCGCGGCACGTGGCCCAGGCCGAGGTTTATGCCGCGGGGCTTGAGCGGGCTGAGGTGCCGAATGTGCGCATGATTGTTGAACAAAACTTTCGTTGGAATGCCGGCGTCGACGTCACCGACGTGCGGCAAACCAAGGGCTTGGAATTCGACGAAGTCATCCTCCTCGACACCAACGCGTCGAGTTACCCGGAGAACGCCCTCGCGCGGAGGCTGCTGTACGTGGGTGCAACGCGCGCCGCGCACCAGCTTTGGTGCATCGCCAGCAGTGAACCAGCACAAATCGTACTAGACGCTCTGGGCGCAGACGAAGCGTAGCACCCGGGCCCGGTTTTTCTATTTTTGGATGGCGGTTGACGTTAAGGTCAACTTTGCGCTGCGTTGCATGTGCCCGAGATCGCCGTCGAATCCCTGGGGCAGCCCGGCGATCCGGCACGCTGTCACGCGGGCCAAATAGACCCGTGAACGGTTACCGTCGGCAAAGGTAGCGCGCCGCGTGCTCGGGCGCTTGGGTTTCGGGGTCGGTGGCGGTCAGCCTCTTCATGGTGATTTCCTTTTTTAACCATGAAAGGCACGAAATACACGAAAGGGGATCAGACATTTTTGCTTTAGATTGGGGAAACAGACCTTCCTTTCCCTCTCCTTCCATTTTCGTGTGTTTCGTGGTTCTAATCTTTTGCCTCGCGGGCGAAGCGTTCGATTTCCACCTTGGCGGTCAGCTTCTTCATGGTGATTTCCTTTTTCACAATGCTTCTGCGGCTTCGGCGAGGCGGGATTCGAGTTGTTTCAACTGGAGGTTCAACTCCACGCGCCGCGCCATCTGCTTCTGCTTCGGGGTGGTGGCACGCAGGCGGCCGATCTCCGTATCGAGCCGCGCGCATTCCTGCAGCGCGTCGCGCCGGATGGCAGCGCGTTCAGCGTTGCCGCGCGCTACATGTGCCCGAGGTCGCCGTCGAAGTGCGGCGGCAGCCCGGTGATTTGGTACGCTTGCACCCGCGCGAGATAGACCTTTGCGACCTTATCGAGGGGCGCGGCCTCGCAAATTGCCTCAAAATGCACCTGCGCCGGACCCTGGACTTCCGCGCCGGACCCTGGACTTCCGCGTTCACCCGGTTCATCCCGCTCATCGCGTTCCCTCCCAAGTCAGCGCAAATACGGCGCCGCCGAGCGCTTCGCTCGTCCCGATTTCCAGGGTTCCACCGTGGGTTTTTAGCACGCGCTGCACAATGGCCAGGCCGAGACCCGTGCCTTGGCCGCGGGGTTTCGTTGTAAAAAAAAGGTTCGAGAATTTTCGCGCGAATGGCCGCTGGAATCCCTGGTCCGCTGTCGTGCACCTCCAGCGTCACCCGGCTTTTCACTACCCGCGCGCGCACCAAGATTCGCGCCGGCGTTGACGGCCCGCCGTGCCCGCCGTGGCTGGCCTCTTTCGCCTCTTTCGCCTCTTTCAGCGCGTCCGCCGCATTCGAGACAAGATTCATCACCAATTGGCCCACGCCGGTGGCGTCGGCGAAGATCGTCCGGTCGTCCACGTCGACCTCGAGATTGGCGAAGATCGTTCGCGACTTGCACAACAAAAGCGCCTCGTTGACGACCTCGCGCAGGTTCATTTCGTCGAA
>CAMCKZ010000065.1 GCA_945875545.1 Polyangium aurulentum
ACGTGCCTCTCCGCCTCCGTCGCGAAACCGAAAAGCGCGAACTGATCTTCACGCACGTTCGTATGAATCGCCAAGACGATTTCGCCCCCGACCTCGCCGCGCGCCCGGCCGATGGTGCCGAGCGGGCAGTGGACTTCGTAGCCAACCCCCCCGACCTCCACGAGGGCGCATCCATCGCTCTCGCTGCTCACAAGAATTCCGCGCAAGCGTCCAATCATGGCATCGGGAGTTACCGCGCTTTGGAGCGGAGCTGTGATCGATGCGGGCTGGCAACCCAGCGATTTCATCCGGGCACCGCGGCCAAAAGTTCACGCCGGGAATCCGAATTGGGCGAAGGGCGCGCGCAGTTTGCTTGACGGCGGTCTCCATTTTATGCGACGAACGCTGCCTTGGAGAGGGCCTCCGCGGTGCCTCATCACGCGCATTGGGTGGTCGTTCACTGTGACACGACTGTCCAAGTGCGCTTCTCGCCCACCAGCGTTTTCCCAGGGTGGCGTGCTGCTCGGTCCACCGTTAAGGAGATTTTTCATGCGCTCAGTCAAGCTCACTTCCGCCATCGTCGTTGTCGCCCTCACCGCGCTTGCCTCCATCGGCTGCGGCGGAACACCCGCTGAGGAGCCCGTGAATACGGTCGTCGAGGCCGCCCCGCCAGCCGCTGCCGTCGTCCCGGAGGCCGTCGTCGAGGCACCTGCGGCCGTCGCCGCGCCTGTCGCAGCGGCACCCGCACCGGAGCCCGAGCCCGCGAAGGTTGAACCTAAGAAGGGCGCCAAGAAGGGCGCGGCTAAAAAGGCCGATTCCAAAAAAGGCGACGCCAAAAAGGCGAAGTGAGCCTCACGCAGCGCGGCTCCACGCCCCGCTAAAAAGAGATGGCTGGTCCGCAAGGGCTGGCCTTTTTTTTCGGCACCGGCCCGAGAGCCGTCCACACGTCGGCAATAACGTTAGTCATTTCGAGTAGTTAAGAGGCGATCGGCCTCTGGGCCTCAGGAGCACCACCACCAACAGCGCCTCGATAACCATATGGTAGCGGTCTTCTCCAAAGAATACTGCGTGTGTTGCTAGTGTTACGATAAGTGTACCGCCGATGAGGGCGCGGACGAGATCGCGGTCCATCATGAGCAAGCCCGCGAGAGCAACGGCGACTCCTCCCGATGTGGGCCTCCCAAGGGCCGCCATTGGCACGAGAGCGAGCGCGATGGCCCCAAGGCGGTGGCCCACCATCCCCTGCTCCCGAAACACGCGCCATGCCGCGCCCAGGAGGAGCCCTTGGTGCAGCACCATCAGGACGCGCCAACCTAGCTTTCGGAGGCCCTCGGGCACGAGAGCGGGGCGCGACTCGTGCAACACTTCGACGGGAAATGCCTCGTAATCCATCGTGTACGAGAGCTTGGCGGGAATGAGCGCGAGCCATTTCACAGGGTCGTCGGCGATGGCCTCAAGGGCCTTCGCTTGGAGGCACCGATCGACACGCACCTCGCCGGATTCTGCCTCGCATCCATGCCCCGCGGGAAGGGAACGGTACCGCCCTGACGCGCCCGGGAGCGCCCCGATGGCCAAGTTCCAGCCGCCGTTGGTGCTCACGAATGCGGGGCCGTCGAGAACGCGTGTATTGCGCACAGACCACGGGAGAACGACCGCCGCGAACGCCGCGAGAAAGACCGCCACGCGCCCCCATTTTGCGGGCCAGAGCCCGGCGCCGCCTTGGGCTCGATAGGCGGAAATTCCCAGGAGTACAGGCACAATCAAGACGGTCTGCGGGCGCACCAGGGTCGCGCACGCGCCGACGACTCCCGCAAAGGCTGCGGCATAGAGCGCCCTGTGCCGATGCGTGTGCTGATGGATGATCGCGAGCACCAACAGGGCGTAGAGAACGGCCGCCAAGGGCTCGGCCATCACGAGGGACGCCTGCAAGACAAGGCTCGGAAAGAGTGCGGTAAGCAGCCCCGCCCGGCGCGCCTCTTTCGCATGACCACCGAGGCCCACGAGGGCGTGAACAAGCCACGCGAGAGCCGCACCTAGAAGTGCCTGAAGAACAAACGCCACGCCAACGTGGGCCGTAAAAAACCTGTACGCCAGCGACAAGAGCGCGGGATAGCCCACGGGGTAGTGCGCCGTGAAGCGAAGCGCGCCGTCGCCACCCTCGACCGCCGTGGCATAGCCGTCACCTCGCGCCAAATGACGCGCGAGCGCGTCGAAATAGCGGCCGTCCCAAACGGGCTCTGGTTGCACAATACACACAAGTACGAGGCGCGTAAGAAACGCAACGAGCGCGATTTCGGCCCGCTCGCGGAGCGGTGAGCGGACCCGCGGAATCACTTCTTGTCCAGCGATCCGCGCGGGCTCATAACCGCCGGGCGCCCGAGGTAGCTCTTTTGAACGCGCACCGGATCGGCCCCATAGATGCGCGCGAGTTCCGCGAGAAATCCGCGCAGGTAAACCGGGGCCGGCAGGTCGGCGAAGCGGTCGTCTTCGAGGGCCAAAAGCGTGGCGTTCGAAATGCGCGTACGCGCGCTGACCTCTTCGAGGGCGTACCCATTGGCCTCGCGCAATTGCTTGAGCGCCGCGCCATCGACGGTGGCTCGCGCATCCACGGCACGCAACAAATCATTGAGAATTTGCAGCTGGTTCTCGTCGAGTACGCGCACGGTGCCCTTCGGGTGGGCCGCCGGCACGTCGTCGCCGAAGGTTGTGAGATCGTAGGCGCGACGTCTCACAGGATCGAGGAGGCCTTCGAGGGCTTCGTCGAGGCGCTTCGTCTCGCTGCGTACCGTCGCGGCGTCCAAAAGGGTGTGAGAAGCGAGGCTGTCAGGGCCAAAAACGTCGCGCAACTTTCGGTGCGCGCGGCGCATTTCTTCGTCGCTCGCGGTGCGGGTGGTCCCAAGAATGTCGTAAAACGTGGGCCCTGCCCCAGACCGGGGGCGGACTTGTGCGATGGGCAGCGACACGCTCGGTTGCGCCAAATCGGTTGGCAGCAAAATTCTTCGCGCCAAGCGTTCAAGTTGCCGAGAAGCCTTTCCGGCGGGGTTCTCGATTAGCAATGGGCGCTGTTTTCGCGTGGCCGTCCACACGGTGTCATCGTGCTCGATGGTGCCGAAATCTTCGAGCGACATGCCGTAGTGGGCAAAAACGATGGACGACATCCACGTGGAAAGTTCCATGTCCGCGCGATGGCGAACACCCGTGACAACGTGGCCAAAACGCATGCGCCGCAGCTCGCCCTCGGCGAGCGTGTAGAGTGCACGGTCTCGTCGTTCAAGGTCCCGTAAAACCTCGTACGGCGGTGGCAGGCCCGCGAGCCCCGCGAGGACTCCCGCGCCGTAGCGGCGACGATTTTCGATCTTCGCAAAAACCAAGCGGAGGCGTTGCCGGAAAGCCATGCGAAGAAATCGGTAAAGGGCCTCCACGGACGCCGGCGTGGGCGCCGAAACGAGGAGAGGCAAATCGGCAGCCGCGAGGAGGTGGAGCGCAAACGGGGTCGCCCCAAATCCGACGTCGACGACGACGAGCTCCGCGGGCACGTCGCGCAACCTCGCGAGAAAAAGCTCGGCCTTGCTGCCACGCAACGCCGACGCAAAGCTTGGAACCGCGTGGGGAAATCGCAGGAGCCTGAGCCCTTGCACCCCGGTCTCGACGAGCGCGCCCGCGATGGGCTCGGCGAGTGAGAACGGCGAGATCGCGCCGGGCACCCCGAACGACGCGTGCAAACCGCCGCCGAGGGCATCGGCGTCGACGAGAACGACCGACCGACCGAGCTGGGCAAAAAAGACCGCGAGATTCACGGCGACCAGGCTTTTTCCTACACCGGCGGAGCCTCCACCGACGACGAATAGTCTCGGCGCAAGGCCCTGCGGCACAGGGCTGGGAACAGGAACGGGAGGGGCAGAGCCGGGTGTGACCGCATCGGTCATGGATCGTTGCCGAGTTGCCTCTGCACGTAACGATAACGGCGCACGAGGGCCAGACAACGGGCCGCGAGTTCGGTGGCACGGACCGGCGATCCCATCTGCTCGTCGGCGCCCACGCTGACGGCCTCGGTTGCGAGGCGAACGTCTTCGGTGGAACTCACAAAGATGACCGGAAGGGCATCGAGGGCTTCGTCGTTGCGAAGCAGCTTGCACAGCTCAAGCCCTGTAATTCCTGCGAGATCATGGCATACGACCACGACCTCGTACCGCCTCGATCGCAGCTCGACTACGGCCGCTTCTCCCGTTGCCGCACCGTCTACGCGGGTACCGTGGGGCAGCAGGCATTGTTGCAGCGCGAGCATCATCTCCGGATCGTCGCTGACGACCAAAATAGCTGCATCTTGCACGGATACATCGAACAACGATTCGTGGACGCGCTCGCCCGCGGGGCGGAGCGAATCGGCCGTGGGCCTGGCGGGTGCGACCGCCACAATGGCGCTGAGGCTGTCGTCGGGGTGCGTCGACGCAAAGTCGTGAATTCGCTCCCAGTCGCGTCTATCAAATGCGACAAAAGTGCCGTTTGCGCTCACCGACGCGTTGCCCACCGCGGCGGTTGCGCGACCCCGGCGGCCCACTTCAAAAATGGCCAAAACCCACTCGCCGTCGGCCCACACCTCGCCGTCACCTAGAGGCAACGACTGGTCGTGCTGGCGCAGCAAATCGGCCAAGGATGCCAGGTGGGGATGGCGGTAGACAATGTCTCGCACACCACGAGTGTAGCCCTGCAACCAGCTTGTGAATAGCGCCAGGGACAAAGAAAGTACGATAGGCACGGTGCCGTGGAAGGGCCCCATCGGGCGTCAATGCCAGTGCGATTCCCTCCGGACGGAAAGCATTCTAGGGGGGCTCCAGGCCTGCGTGTTTGTGTTCTCCGGCTGCCGCTAAAACAAGGTGCATTATGCAAGTACCCCGATCCATATTTCGCGAATACGACATCCGCGGGCTGGCCGAGCGAGATTTGACCGATGCGGTTGCACGCGCGATTGGGCTGGGGTTTGGTGCCACCCTCGAGCGCGGGCCACGCACGGTTCTCGTCGCGCGTGACTGCCGTCTTTCAAGCGACCGGCTCTTCGCAGCCCTCACGGGCGGCCTTCTTGACGCCGGATGCGACGTCGTGGACCTCGGGGTAGGCCCAACGCCGTACCTTTACAACGGCGCCTACGAGGTGCCCGCGAGCGGCGCCATCATGATCACCGGGAGTCACAACGCCGGGAACGAAAACGGCTTCAAGATGATGCGCGGTCGCGGCAGTTTTTACGGCGAGGCGATTCAAGCATTGCGCGCGCGTATCGAGGCCGATGACCTGCCGATCGCCGCCGAGCGCGGCACCATGTCGGCGCTCGATCGCCGCTCGGACTACGTGGCATGCCTCACGAAGGGGATTTCCCTGGCGCGCACGAATATTCGCTTTGTCCTTGACGCAGGAAATGGGGCCGGCGGCCCGCTCGCCCTCGAGGCTATGCGGTCGCTGGGGCTCAACCCCGATCCGCTGTTTTGCGAGATGGACGGCAACTTTCCGAACCACCACCCGGACCCCACCGTCGAAAAAAATCTCGAAGCCCTCGTCGCGCGTGTTCGCGAAACCGGCGCAGAGCTGGGCCTCGCCTTCGACGGCGACGCCGATCGCCTCGGGGCCGTCGACGCGGACGGAAACGTGATTTGGGGCGACCGCCTGCTCGTGCTTTTTGCGCGCGAGGTCCTCGCCACCCACCCGGGTGCGGCGATACTCGGTGAGGTAAAATGCTCGCAAACCCTCTACGACGACATCGCGAAACACGGCGGTCGACCCATTGTTTGGAAGACGGGCCACTCGCTCATCAAAGCGAAAATGAAAGAGGAGCACGCTCTTCTGGCGGGTGAGATGAGCGGCCATCTTTTTTTCGCGGACCGTTATTATGGCTACGACGACGCTCTCTATGCCGCGCTTCGCCTGCTCGAAATTGTCGCGAAAGAGAAGCGGTCCATCGGGGAGCTGCTGTCGGACCTTCCGCACACGGTCACCACGGCGGAACTGCGGGTCGATTGCGCCGATGCCATCAAATTTGCGGTCGTTCGCCAAGTAACCGAACACTTTCAGAAAGCCGGCCGCGAGGTTCTCACCACCGACGGCGCGCGCATCTCTTTTGGCGGGCCGTCCGAGCCCTGCTGGGGCCTTGTGCGCGCGTCGAACACGGGGCCGGTTTTGGTGCTTCGCTTTGAGGCGCCAAATGCGGAGACGTGCGCGGCCATTCGCGCCGAGGTCGAAGAGGTTGTGCGTTCGGCCCGGGGCGCGTGCGCCGAATGAGAAGAGCATGACGAGCGCCGCCGCTGCCACGTGGACGGTCGCCGCCATCACCAAGTGGGCGACGGACGACTTCCGCTCGAGGGGCCTCGACTCGCCCCGGCTTGAGGCCGAAGTTTTGCTGGCCGCGGCCTTATCGTGCTCCCGCATTGCGCTGATTACCGAGTCGATGCGCGCGCTGGAACCCAGCGAATTAGCACGGTTTAAGGGCATGGTGCAGCGCCGACGACGGCGGGAACCCGTCGCGTATATTTTGGGTAAGCGTGAGTTTTTTGGGCGCTCATTTCGCGTCGATTCCCGGGTGCTGGTGCCCCGGCCCGACACGGAGATTTTGGTGGAGGTCGCGCTGCGTGAAACGCGATCGCGGAACCTTTACGTGCGCGCCCTCGACCTGTGCACGGGCAGCGGGTGCGTGGCGATTACCCTCGCCCGAGAGCGTCCCACGTCGTCTTTTCTTGCGACGGATATTTCAGCCGAAGCCCTCGCGGTGGCCCAAGAAAATGCCCTGCGTCTTGGGGCCTACAACCTCGCATTCCGTCGGGGCAGTTTGTTTGACCCCGTGCAGTCTGCACGCTTCGATCTCATCACCGCGAACCCTCCTTATGTGACGAGCGCGGAGCTCTTGGTCCTCGACGCCGACGTGCGCGACCACGAACCCCACCTCGCCCTCGACGGTGGCGTGGACGGCCTCGATCTCGCGCGAATTATCGTGGATAAGGCACCTCAGCACCTCGAAACCAATGGCCTCTTGGCGATGGAAATCGGGGCCGACCACGGGCCCGCCACCGCAGAGATTTTCGAGTCGCGGGGCTTCACGAACGTGCGAATCGACAAAGACTACGGCAAGCGCGACCGGGTCGTGAGCGGGCGCAGGCCTGCGTCGCCGTAGGGCCTTGCGCGTAGGTGCCGGCGCGGCGTTCCGAGCAACGGGCTAGTGGCCGAACTGAAAACCGAACGTCGGCATGACGATCCAGTTCATCGACGGCGCCACCTGGTAGGCGGGCTCGTCTCGTTTGGCCCTCCCAGCGTCGGTGTAGCTCCCCGGTGCGGTGGAAACCGGCTGCCCCAAGAAATCGGCCCAGGCGGTGGCACCAATAATGACTTTAGTTCCTGGGCTCGCGCCAATAACGAACGCGGCATCAAGCAGCATGCCGAAGCACGAATTGCTGGCATTTGCGCGATAGGTTGATCCGGTTTCATATTGATTTGTTAGGCTATACGATTGCATCGAATACCCCGGCGTTGCCCCGATGGTGAACCGCACGGTTCCGGGCGTGATGATGCGAATGCCGCCACCGACGAAGCCGCGCATCGTCAAGAACGACCGCTGGACACCGCCAGAACCGACCGCGAACTTCTCGCCGTCGGCGCGCGAATCAAATTGGCCCGCGACGGCCGCTTCAAAGCCCACGACGCCGGTGCTGTACCCGAGGCGCAACGACGATGCTCCTCCCATCGGATCGGTTGGCGTGCACGTGGACGTTGCGGCGCATGCGGGCGAAGGCGGTGTGAGACCGTAGGCGAAGTGAAGGCCAAGCTGCGAATAGAGCCCCACATAGTCAGGCTCCGGAGCCACATACGGCGCCGCCACCGGGGGCGCGGGGCCGGGGTCAGGCAACGCGACGAGCACGACTTCGTGCGTCACGACATCGCCCGCGCGCACGTCCACGTAACGCTCCGCACGCTCGAATCCGACTGCCTCGATGACCACCGCGTGGCGCCCGAGGGTGACCTCTTGATCGAAGGCGCCGGAGACGGCTCTTTGGCCGTCCACGCGCAACGTCGCCGTGCTGGGCGTCACCGTGACGCGAAGGCGCGCCATCAGCGGGGCGGCCTCGAGGACGACTTCGACGCGGCCCTTTTTCGCCACCTCGACGGTGCGAGGTTTCGCGCCCGCCACGTCGCTGCGAGCCTCGACGGCGTGCGCGCCCGGTTGGAAATCACCCTCGAACGGGGTGATGCCCACGCTCTTGCCGTCAACAAATACCGTGAGCGCGAGTCCTGAACTCTCCCTCACCACGAGGCGACCCGTGGTCACCTCCGGTGCCAGCGCTGCGGTCACGATGCTGTCTTTCATCGACACCACCTCGACATCGCGCTCCAGCGGATCGAACCCCATTTTTTGGACGCGTAGTTTACGTATACCGCTGTCTATGCGGTAATGTTCGAGGGGCGTTTGGCCTAGCTTTTCGCCGTCCACAAAAACATCGGCACCGGCCGGCGTGACCCGCACATCGACGATGGCGGTGAGCTGGCGAAGCTCCTCGATGGCGCGCTGTATCGCGAGTTTGTCGGGTCGCTTGACGTCGGTGCCGTGGGTCGCGAGGAGCCTCTCGAGCGAGGCAAACGCGGCGGCAAATTGGTGCATTTCGCGTTGGCACTGGGCCATGTTTCGGAGCGCCGAGGGCCGGCCCGCCATGGCGTAGGACTCGCGAAATTCGCCGAGCGCGGCAGAAAAATTCTTCTCTTTCAATAGCGTTAGACCGACCTCGAAGTGACGCCGCGCCTCCGCGGTGGCAGACGACTCGACGGCCTTGGGCTTCGCGGCCACGGCGCGACTCGCCCCCGTGAGGACGAGCAAGACGAGGGCGACGGAAAGGCAGCGCGCGAGGCAACGGGTAAGGGCAGTCATCGGTCGCGAACATCATGGCACCCCACGGCGCGAAGGGGCCAGAACGCGGCGCACTTTGGCGCGTTTGCCTGAACCTCGCAAGGCGGCGTTGAGAGGATCGCACGCGATTGACGCTGCAAGTACGACCAATATATACGGTATGCCGTCGTATTACGACGTATACAAGCAGCAGTCTCCCGTTAGAAGTCGTCCGTGTGCCCCACGTCGCCGAGACGGCGATCTTTTGAACGCGGCGCGACGGGCGGCGGCGAACCCTCGACCTCGGGGCGGACCGGGGCATGACTTGGCCTCCACGGAGCGGGTGTTGCGGCGTTTGGAACGGCGTGGGGAAGGGCGTGGCGAACGGACTGCGGCGGCCCCGCATCGGCGACCGGTTCCTCGGGAGCGACGACGAGGGCCGCGGGCACTTCTTGGACGACCACGGGCGCCCGGCGAACCGGTGCCGCCACGGGCGTAGGAGGCCCACTGAAGGCCGTTCGCGCGGCCAACCCGCCGACAACCAGGGCGAAGAGACCGAGGGCTCCAAGGAGCGTGTAGAGCGGCGCGGCGCTGGGCTTGCGCGAGATGTGCGGTGCAGACGGGGGAAACACCGGAATGCCGCTCTCGGTGAGCTCGAGCCGTGGTGGGTCGAAGGCCACGGGCGCGTTGGAACTCGCCTGCTGGGGCCTTATCGCCGACTGCACGCCGTAGGCCGAAAGAGGAATATGCGGCTGCGAACTCAGGTCAAAATTCAAGGTGGTCGGGCCGGATCCGAGCGCCGATGGCACCTCGCGGGAAGAACCCGCAGGCTCTTGACGCACCGTTTGCCGAAGGCCAAGGGCCTCGCTCTCGACCGTTGGAAGGGCGCCGGAAAGATCGCGAATGGGGACTGCCGATACCTCGCGAAGGCGCCGCAGCAAACTCGCCGCATCGCGGATGCGTATCTCGGGGGAGTGCTCCAAACACTCGTGCACCACTTGCGAAAGCGCATGCGGAACCCACGGTGCGCGCACGTGCAGCGGAGGCGGCGCATTGACGACAATGTGAACGATGGTCTGCTCGTAGGTTTGCAGCAGATCATACGCCGGCTGCCCCGCGAGCATCTCGTAAAAGATGGCGCCAAGACTCCACAAGTCTGTGCGCTGATCGACGGAAGAAAGACCCTGCGCCTGCTCCGGCGACATGTATTGCGGCGTGCCGACCACGCTGCCCACCCGTGTCAGGCGCCCCAGCGCCGGGTCGGCCTTTGCGCCCTGCTCGTCGTTGAGCATCTTGCTGATGCCGAAGTCCAAGACCTTCACGAGAAGCGATCCGTCAGCGCGTTCGCAGAGGAAAATGTTGCCCGGTTTCAGGTCGCGGTGGACCACCCCGGCGGCATGCGCGCGAATAAGTGCCCGCGCGATTTGCGACGTGACCATGGTGGCTTGGTCAACGGGAATCCGCCGCTCACGCTCCAGGCGCTGCGCGAGGTCTTCTCCGACGAGCAGCTCCATGACCATGAACAGGCCCGCGACCGGGTCTTGGCCCACGTCGAAAACATGGACAATGTGCTCGCTCTCGACGGCGCTCGCCGCGCGCGCTTCTCGGCGAAAACGCGCCGCTACTTCACCGGAATGCGCCAGCGCTCCCGAGATGACTTTGATGGCAACGCGCTTGCCGATCTCGGTGTGGACGCCCTCATAGACCGCGCCAAACCCGCCAACGCCGATCACCCGGCGTATCGCGTATTTTCCACCGATCGTAAAACCGATCAGGTGCTGGTCATTGGCATCAGACATCGCGCGGATTTCCTGCGGGGTATCCTGACCCATTTCGGCCCGTTCTGCATCTTACGACCGAAACAAACCGCGCATCGTTCTTCGATTTGTGTAGTCGCCACGCGCTCCAAGCTGCGCGTCTGTTCAGACTGCCCCACGCCGCACGCGGCCGAAGCCCGCACGCACGGCCTGCGCCGAAAGCTGCCGCGCAGGTGTTGCGCCGCGAGCGCCCGCCCTGCATAACGCCTCACCGGAGCACCCGCTCCCGCGCCAACGCCACGCGAAATTTTCGCCCATCGCGTTCGATTTCCGCGACCACGGCGCTGCCTATCGGGCCTTCGAGAAGGGCGGTCTCGGCGGCGCGGCCGTCTACGGTCACGATCGTGTCGCCAAGGCGAAGCGTGGACTCTGCAAGCTTCGATCCGGGGAACACCGAATCGACTCGAAGCCCCGACGCGGACGCGCGCACCTGCACGGCCAAATCTCCCTGCGCCGACGAGCGTGAGCGTTCGAGCGAAATGTCTCCGAGGTCCGCCGCGCGCTGCTCGTCTCCGCGCAAAGGCCCGATGCGGCGGCAGCGGTAATCCCGCGCACACACCTCCAAAAAACGCATGGCCGCGGACCCAACAGAAAAACGAAAACTACCGTCTTTTTGGCTCTTTGAGGCCCCCAGCGTTGTCTCCACGCGGCCAAGGCCTTCGCCCGAAATCGTGGCGCCGCCAATGGGCCCATCGGCGCCCACCACGCGCCCGTCAAACGTCATGGCCCCATCGAGGCGCACCGTTCCGTCGCGCTCCGCGGGCCGCAGCGCCCCCTGTTGCACGCCGTGTTCCGGCGCCACAACCACGTATTCGAGCGCCGCCCCCGCAGCCGCAGAAACATGCACAATACCCGCTCTATCGGTGGCCCGAATCACCGTGACCGACGACTCGCCGAGGACCGCCCGCACCCAGACGATGGCCCCCGCGAGGGCCGCATTTCGCCGATCGTCGACCACGCGCAAGGAGCGTTCTTCCACCGCATCGAGGGTCACAACGGCCTCGGGGGTGTCGCGGTCAAGGAGCACCGCAGCCGAGGAAAAACCCTGGGCCCGCACCGTAATCTCGAGGGTGCCGCCCACGGGAAATTGGAGCACAGCGATGCCGTCGTGACCGGTCTGCGCCTCCGCCAAACGGACAAGCCCGCCGGGCGGACGGAGCCCGATCGCGGCACCCTCAATGGGATAGCCGCGGGAATCCAAAGCCCTTATTCTGTATTCGGTATGTACGTCACCCTCTATTATAAGGTCTTGCTCTGTATGCGTACCCGGCTCGAGGACCAGCGCCATGGTCGCGAGGTCGCCGCCCGCACCGGGCTTTCGCACCGCCAAAACCACCGCATCGCGCGCCTCGTTGAAGGAGAAATTTCCCTCCGCCGTGGTCACGAATTCCGTCGTGCGATCGCCGCCGTCGGTGAGGCGCACAACGTAACCCCGCTGGGGAAATCCCTGGGCATCGAGCACCCTCCCCTCGAGGTGGCTGGCCCTCTCCACGCGCCCCCTCAAGACAAGTTCGCGCCCGGGCACAAGGTCCACGGGGCCGAGGGTTGTCGGCACATAACCGGGCCGATGTATGCCCACCGTTACGCGCCCGGGAGGCAGTCTGGTGAGGCGCAACTCGCCATCGGCGTTCGTCGTTGGGTGCCCGACCGCCCCCTGTGAAAAGCCATCCCGTTCGAGCTGCGCGAGGGTCGCCACGGGCCCCTTCGTCACGCCGAGCTCCCCCTGCGCCTTGAAGACGGGGCCATGCGTCGGGACCAAATCGCTCCCCGTGGCGGCCCGCGTAGCGCCAAGATCGTCGACGACCGTCACCGCTACTTGCACATTTGCTGCGGGTTTACCCTGGTCATCACGCACGATCAGGTGGAGCGCCGCGGGCGGCTCCATCGTGAGCACGAGCTCGGTCTGCGCATCGCGGTAGACCAAGTGAGCGGCGCTGGCCCCACCCGCATCCGCGCTTACGGTGAGCGACGCGGAACAGAGGGGCCCGAGGGTGACCTCGCCGCGGTCGTCGGTCATCGCGGTAGGGCGCCACAGGAGGTCGTCGGGGTCGCCGTATTGAACGACGGCGCGCACGGGCGTCTTGTCGCCTCGCCGCACCACAACTTTTTGAAACCACCCGGATCGCAGGGCAATAACCGGCGGCGTCTGCAGGTCGCCGCGGAGGAGAAGGCCCGGAAGGCTGCACGCTGTTTCCGTGCGAATTTGCACGGGAATAGGGGTTTTCTTGGGCAGCGAAAGGGTCACCCGACCCGGACCCGTCAGCGCGCCCGGATCCGCATCGACGCCATCTTCGTGGCCCAACCAAACGCTTGCAGACTGCACGGGTTGCCCGTGTTCGTCGGTGACGTCAAAGGTCTTGTCGACGAGCCCTTCGAGAACGACCGCGTCGGCGCCAAACGACGTGGTGTCGAGGACGCGGGCCAGGTGCCCCGCCGCGGCGAGGCGAAGCCGAACGACCTCGCGCGGGAGGCGAAGGAAGGTTGCGCTGCCATCGGCCTGCGTTCGCAAGACCGGCAAAAAACTCGCCCACGGCTCATCTTTTGCGCGAATTTCCGCGGCTATCAACGGCTGCCGGGTCTCGTCCACGACCCGCACGCTGAACGGGCTCGCAGGCTCAAGGTGGAGCGAGCTCTCGAACGGAAGACCGCCAACCGCCACCGCCGCGGGCGCATGCACGCCGTCATCGACGACCAGCCAGCCCTCCGTCAGGGTGTCGTCGAGGAAAATATGGGGGCCGCCCACGACCGCCACAGCCGCGCGTTCGGCACCGACGATGGTGACCAGGAGCGGGCCTAAACTCCCATCCGCCGCGTCGACGCGAACCGTGCGCAGCCCCTCTGGCGCGCCGGAGAGCGGGGCGCTTGGCGGCCACGAAGCCGGCGACACGGCCCAAAACAACAGCGTTGCGAGCAGTAAAATCGCAGCCCACGCCCCAACGACCCCGCGGCTTGGCAGCGACCTCAACGAGAGGCGCCCGACGGCATTTCAGCGTGCACCATTCTAATGAAGCGTATGCCACCGGCCGTCGTGTTCCACCACAGAACGCGAACGCGCCGAAGAAGCTGCGTCGATCGGGAGCTCAAACTCGCGCGCATGGGCTTCGTCGGACCCGATGGCATCGACCCCCCGGCGCGAAGTTTCGGCGAGCTCTTTGGACCTGAGTTCCTCGTTCTCCCAGCGCTGAAGCGTGGCATTTCCCTCACGCCGCTTGCGGACCCAGCCAACGCCAAAGACCAGCGCCACCCCCAGCCACAAGACCGAGCCGCCCGTAAGAATTGGCAAAAACGCGAAGCGCTTCGCGGCGTCTGTGCGCCACTCGTAGTCGAGCTTTCGCAAGTCGCTGCCGTACGCATCGGCCAGCCCCCGCTCGAAATCAACCCCTACGCGGAGCCTCTCCATGAGCGAGACGAAGCGCACGTGATCGCCGCCATGCGCGAGAAATCGCAGGACATCCGCGGCCTCAGCGTAGGCCAGCGTCACGTCAAAACTCTCGTCGCTGAAGTGCTCATCGAGGGCGTCGAGGGGGACCAGCCGACGAAACGCTGCAGCCTCGGCCAACACTTCGTAGCGAGCGAGGCTTCGCTCTCCCGCCGCTTGGATCGCGAAGCCCTCATGGAACCACCGAGGGATGGGGGCATCTCCCGTGGCTTCCGCCAACGCCACATGCGCGAGCTCGTGGGCGAGGGTTTCGCGGGCACTCGCGTCGCGACCACTGCGGGGATCGGCCAGTGCCACAATCGCCACACGCTGGGCCGGATACGCTACCCCAGTGGCGTAGCGAGGAGGGGGTGAATCGGCCGGGGCAAGCGCCGCCATCTCCTCAGGAAGCCAGACAAATCGCAGGTCGATAGGCTCGCCGAGGGGATGGCTCAATGCCTTCGAAAGCGCCGTTTGCATGCGCGGCAGTTCCGCGAGAAGCTCGCCCACCCGGACCCGGGCGCTTGGAGGATACGACGCGCGAACGACCCCCACCAACCGGGTCTCGAAGGTTGACGGAACGGCCGGCGCGGCCTTCGCGGAAGCCGCGCGAGACACCAGCAGGGGCACGAGCGCCATTGCCAACACCACGATGAGCTTCATGCATCTGTGTGCAGACTGCACAGATAAGCGACGGAGCGTTCTCATGGCGTTCATCGGGTGCTTGCGGGTTGCTCGGCGGGGCCGCTCAGCGGTCGCGGGAGGAGGACGAAAGAATGCGCAGTAGGCTGATGAACATGTTCACGACGTTGAGGAAAAGCCCTAGCGCCGCGCCGATCGGGTCGCCGTTATCGCCCTCGCGAACCATGCGCGAAGTGTCGTAGACAATGAAGCCGCCGAAGAGAAGAACGGTGACGCTGGCGATGGCGAGATGAAAGGCCTCGGAGTGGAAAAAGAAGCCAATGAGTGAAGCCCCGACGACGACCCACAGGCCCATGGTGAGGAAGGAGCCCATGAACGAAAGGTCTCGCTTCGTGGTCATCGCGTAGGCCGTGAGACCGAAGAACGCGACGCCCGTGAGAAGCAACGCGTCGCGCACGGGGTTCGCATCGAGGGTGCCGCCGTGAGACGCCATGAGCTGCGCGACAAAGACCGATGGGGCAAGAACGAGGCCCGTGATGTAGCCGTAACCCACGAGGGCCACGAGGTTCACTCCTGGGCGAAAACGCACGGCGCTGGCCCCAAAAAACGCCCCGATGTAAACCGCCATCGTGATGAAAGGATGGGCCAATACGAGAGCGACAGCCGACGGGATCGCGACGGAGTCGAAGCCCATTCGGACGTCGGTGGTGCCGCTCAAATAGAGTGACGAGAGACCACCTGCAATGGCCGCCACGATGCCCATTGTAAAATACATGTAAACACGCCGCACAAACTCGAGAGCATGCGAGGCGTGCGACGCATGGTGGGGTGAGGAGCCGGAGACGCGGGTGGGGTACGGATTTGAAATCGCCATGAGACCTCTCTGGAGGATGCTGTTAGCTTAATGCCGACGTCTTCTACGTCAACGCAGCGGCAGAAGCTGGAAGACCAAAGACTGCGCGCGAAGCGTATTTTCGCTCGTAACATTCGCCGCCGCGCTCGATGCCGCGAACGCTAGGCAGAGTGCTCCGCACCCGATCAAGACCCGTGCGCGCGAAGGCCAGTGGGTGGGGGCCAAGTGCAAAACCCACAGCGAACTGACGAGCAAGAGAGCCAGGGAGTCGACGACGAGTAGCCCCAGCACGTCGATCGCGGGCGCGGCAACGGGCGTGAGGCGCAAGAGCAAGACCGGCGCGAAAAGGCCCGCGACTCCCGCAAACGTGGACGCCGAAGAACCTTGACCTTCGATCCACTGGCGCGCCGTTCGCGCCCCCATCGCGGCGCCCACGGAGAGGGCCAGCGCGCCCGCGGCAAACGCCACGCCGCCGAGCCCCCGATGGTGGGTCGCGCCCGTGAGAAACGTCGCCAAGTGGTCCCACAAAAAGAGGCACAGGGTTGCCGTGGCCACGAGCATTCCCGCGCCTGCGACCGGGGTTTCGCCCATGAGCTGGCGCAGGGTTTCCGTCGCGCGGCGCAGCGCCGTCATCAGCAAAGTCGCGGGAATCCACGTCAGAAGGGCCGCCAACGCGAAGGAGCTGAAAGCGGTCTCCACTTGCGGATCGGCGCCGCGCGTTCGCAAGTAGGTTGGCAACGCCGACACGAGGGCCACGGGCAAGGCCTCCGCCAAGCGCGCGGCCCAGGGCAGCGCGATCGACCTCGAGGGCGGCGAGATATCTCCGTCAGAACGCATCGGTGGGGCTCGCCTCGGCTAGCGCAAAAAACGCGTTGAGGTCGAGGGCGGTGCTGTTTTCCCGTCGTATTCGGCGCAGATCGCCGAGCGCCACGCCGCCTGCGACGAGGCTCGCGAAATCCGCGGCGGTGGCCGCGAGGTGCACCTCGGCGCCGTCGGCCAGCGGCGACACGGACCCGCGACCGTCGCGAACGTCGAGCGCAAAGCTTGAGCACCGCGCCCCCTCGCCGTCGGCAATGGCCACGTTCACGACCCCGTCGTGAGGCCACCCGCGTTGCCTAAGAAACCCGCCGGGATCCGCGTGAAGACGCACCATGGGCCCGAGGGCTAGGGTGCCAAGCGGATGCTCGATGGCCCCCGTTCCCGCGCGATGGCGGTCCGGATCCACCAGCTCAAGGGCTTCGACGTGACCCGCCGGCATCTCCCAAACGATGTTCGCGAGCTGGTCTTTTTGCGCGTGCATCCAGTCAAATAGCTGGGCCCGCGCATCGTCGTCGTCCGCGACTAGTTCACGTACGGTTAACGTAACTGGCCCATGTTCCTCGGTACACCGTCGCTCAGCCTCCATATAGGCGACGGCTGCTGTCCCGCGCTCGGCAACAAGCCACTCGCGACCCGCGCGTGCACGGCGGATCGCCCACACCCCGGCCGGCCGCGCGTGCCCAAGGGTGCCGCGCAGCACCGCTCTCTTTTGCAGCGCCATCAGCTCGAAAAAGTCTGCGTCGGTCTCCGCGACCCGAACGCCGAATTGGCCCCGGGGCAGTCGCGGGAAACTCGCCGGGTGGGCATCGACAATGGCCCTCAGGGACGTGCGCCCGTAGGCGTATCTCCTGTAAAATCCCTGGCGAAATGCGTACAAGAAGGTTCCGGCAAGGCCCTCCTCTTCTGCCCGCCGATGAAGGCCATCGAGCAGGATCCCGCCGAGGCCTTGGCCGCGATTTTCCGGTGCCACCCCCACCGACGCAATGCCGCCGAACGGCACCAGCACGCCTCCAACGCCCACGTCCATGTGAAAGAGAAACGCATGGGCGACAATGCGGCCGGCCCTTCGAAGGACGAAAAGTCTCTCGCAGCCGCCTCGCGGATCGCCGCAAAAGTTCGCGCGGCGCTCGTCGTTTCCGCGGCCATCAGGGAATGCCGCGGTGTGGATCCGAACGAGGTCGCGCAGGTCCGCGTCGATCGGGAGGCCCGCCGAACCCGCCGGGCCGAAGGAGAGCGGCTCGGAATTGCGTGAAGAGTGCAAGGAATTGGGCCTCCGGTAAATGCCGATGATACGCGCGTAATATGATGAAAGCGATTGCGCTACGCGGCGACGAGGATCGGACCCGAGGTCCCCTCAGCGGGGCCCAGGCTGAATTTGTGGCCGAACTGGGCCGCGCGTGCCCGGACCTCGCGGGAATGCTTCGAAAAAGCTGCCAGCAGACCGACCCCGCCGAGGCGCTGGCCCTGCGCGAAAGGGCGTGCACGGGCCTTCAGAGACAGAGCCAGCGCGCCCACGGATTTCGCCTCCACGACGTCGGCGAAGAGCTGCGCGTCATCGCCGAAAAAACGAGGTCCAGTGACGACCTCCTTGCCCTCGCGACGGCGACCGAAGAGGCCCCTCGCCTCGCCTGGGCACCCGCCGACGATTCGTCTTCGCTCAGCGCCAAACTCGCGGCCGTCACGCCCGCCCCGTCGTCGGGACTGCGCGATCGTTCCGCGCCCTTCGAGCTCCCGCTGCGTGGCGATTTTCGCGTGCGCGTTCTCGGCGGCGACGTGCTGCGGGCGTGGGCCGATCAGCGCACAGACCTCACGCCCGTCGACGAGTCGAGCCGGGGAGATTTGCTGGTGATTGATGCGCGAGACGGCTCTGAAGTTCTCACGACGCGAATCCTTCAAGACGCCATGGAACCGCTGGTTGTCGTGATCGGCAACCATGCCCTTGCGCGGGCGCACGGCGCCATTGCCGTGGACACCCTGAGCGAACTTGAAGGCATCGTTGAGCTTTCAAAAACCCGCCGTGAGACGGCTCTCTCCGTGACCCCCGCCCCCGTCCGCTCGGCCAAAGATCTGGGGCTGGAACTCGTCGAAGAACTGCATCGCGCCCTCGTCGATTCGATCGAGCCGTCGTCGGCGCCGGTCGCCGTGCCCCTCGGCCGCGACCCCATGATCGCCGCCGCTCTCTGGTCCGCCATCGCGCGGATCCGTGAGCTTATTTCCAGGCGTACAGAAGGAAGCGTGCGCTTTGCAGATACCGGCCCCGAGGGCTCACTGGCCTTCGCCGCCGAGTTTTCTGAGGTCGTGCGGCCCGTCGATAGGCGACGTACCGCCGACCGCGCCGCCGACATACGTCTCCACGGACTTCGCGCGATCGTGGTGGACGACGACGAGGCGGTGGCGTGGTTCATCGCCGAACAGCTCAGGTCCGCGGGCATGATCGTGACCGTGGCTTACGACGGCGAGACCGCGCGCGGCCTAGCAGAATCTTTGCGCCCGGACATCGTCGTGAGCGACATCGTGATGCCGGGCCTCGACGGGCTTAGTCTTGGTCGCGCGCTTCGGCGTGACGTCACCCTCGGCGACGTTCCTCTCGTGCTTCTTTCCTGGAAAGAAGACCTCTTGCGGCGCGTGCGTGAACTCGGCAGCGACGCCGACGGGTACGCGCGAAAAGAGAGCGACGGAGACCATCTCATCGCCACTGTGCGCGAAGCCCTTCGTCCGCGCCTTCGGTTGGCGATGCGCCTTGAGACCGAGGCCACGGTCCACGGCCGCCTCGACGGAATGACCGCCCACTCGCTCGCGCGCATCGTGGCCGACCGCAAGACTTCGTCCCGGGTTTCACTTCGCGACGGGCGCCACGTTTTCGAGCTCGACTTCATCGGTGGATTGCTTGCAGGATGCACGCGTAGTGGTGCCGACGGGTCGCTACTTCGCGGCCGTCGAGCCCTGGCGAGTTACCTCGGCGTTCGCAGCGCGCGCTTCGAAGTCTCGGCGCTTTCCAGGGTTTCCTCCGCCGACACCGCCAAGCCGCTTGCGCTGGCCGTGCAGCCGCTCGTGGAACGTGCCCGCGCGTCGGTGGAGCTTATCGCCGAGATGTGGCTCTCTCTCGCGTCGTTGGAAATCGATCTCGACCTCGTCGACAGCGGCGCGCCTGCCCTTCCCGCCTCGTTCAAGCGAGGCCTCGATGGCCTTCGCGACGGTATTGCTCCGCATCGACTCGTGGCCAGCGGCATGATCGATGCCGACGATCTGTTGGCGCTTCTCCTTGACCTC
>CAMCKZ010000066.1 GCA_945875545.1 Polyangium aurulentum
GCAGAGACCCGCCGTATACTGCGATACTTTGCTGGGTGTCAGCGCTGCCAACTATGTGTGTAGTATGCACAGGGTGGGCGTAAAAAAAGAGCGGTGCAAACGGGCCGTCGTCGTTCCGTGCAAGGTGCGCGGGGCGAAGCGGAGATGCCCCGGAGGCGAGCAGGGGCCCGAGGGCAGTTCGCAATGCGTTGGCCAGATGAACGCGCTCGGAGGGCGCATCGGCCCGCAGTTGCAGCAGGGCCCAAAGCCCGGGCACGGCGCCGGCAGCCAGGAGGAGGGGGGCAAGAAAAAGCGCCCGTGACGTCGCCGCACCCGATGGGCGAGACGAACAGATCTCCCTGGATTTATCCTGATAACGCGCCGCGTGCGCGAAGGCGACGACCCGCCCTGCGAAGACCAGCGCCACGAGGGCCATGAACGCGAGGCCTGCGTCGCGAATGTGGTGCGGAAAGTGGTCGCGGGAAGCGCCGCAGACGCTGTTGGCACCGTCCAAAAGAATGCCGTCGCTGGTGGCGAGGCACGGCGAAGGGGGGTCGGCGGCGATGAGCGAGGGCTCAAACACCCTGAGCGTCCGCGGGCCAGATGTACTTGTGCATCTGCAATTGCACGCGAACCGGCAGCGAATCTTCGAGGACCCAAGCCACAAGCTCGCTTGGATTGAGGCGGCCAAATACAGTACTTGCGAGGAGGGTTGGCACGCGCGAGGCGAGGTCGTGGGTCTCGATCATCGCGCGCATCCACTCGTAATCGATGCGGCCGGCGAGAACGAATTTCACCTCATCGCGCTCCGTAAGAAGCGGAATGTTGGAGAGGCGATTGCGATGCGACTCGCCGGAAAGGGGCGCCTTGAGATCCATGATGCGGTGCACCCGGGCGTCGACGTTCGCGATGTCGGCCTCGCCGCTCGTCTCGATCAAAACCGTGCGATTCGCCTCGCAAAGCTCGCGCATAAGTGGAATCACGCCCGGCTGCAAAAGCGGCTCTCCGCCCGTGAGTTCGACGAGGCGCGTTTTGAACGACAGTGCCTTCGCGAGCACGGCGGAACGGGCCATGCGGGTGCCGCCATAAAACGCTTGCGCGGTGTCGCACCACGAGCAGCGGAGGTTGCACCCGGTCGTGCGCACGAAGGTGCACGGGAGCCCCGCGAAGGTCGATTCGCCTTGAATACTCGCGTAGATCTCGTGAACCACGAGCGTGTCTTCTTTGGCCATGCGCAGCCCTTACGCGTTACCACGTGCGGGCATTTCTACGGCACCGGTTCGAGGTCCGGCGCGTCGACCCATTCGACTGGCGGGGTGCCAACCTCGCCACCGTCGGCCGTAGAGCCGTGCTGGGAAACGCCGACGCTCCCAAAGCTAGTGCACGGCGAGGTAGGAATACTCGTCGTATTTCGACGAGCCGAAGCGACGATTTGGGGCGGTTCCGCGTTTCCCAGCGTCCTCCTAGAGCCGTGCTGGGCGGCCTTCTCTCGGGCACGGTCTCCTGTGCGCCCGAGAGCCCAAAGGCTCGCCACGACGCCCGCAGCGCCCAGCAGTAGGGCGCGGACCAGAACCGGGGTGCCCGATGGGCGCGCTCCGGTCACGGGGGTCAGCCTGGGTTGAGCGCCATGTTTTCGCGTCACAATCCTTGTTTCTTAGGGCCTGGCGCGCCAAGAGCCAAGAGCTGTGACCGCTGCGGACAACCTTGGTGACGCTACGACGCCGCTTCCCGTGCCGCGGCAAGATCGCCTTCGCGCCGCGCTTTGGATGATCGGTTCGCAGGCAGCATTTGCCCTGATGGCGGTGCTCGCGCGGGGCGCCTCGCGCGGAGCACGCTGGCAGGAGCTCGCCGCGTTTCGCTTTCTTGGGGGCCTCTTGGTGGCGGGCGTTGCGGGCCTCTATTGGGGCTCGAAGACGACCCTGTTTTTGTCGGGAGCACGCGACAAACGAGCTCTGTTGGCCCGGGCGAGTTTCGGAACGCTGGCGGCTTTGGGCACGTTCTACACCCTGCATTCTCCTGATATTTCCCTGGGAGATGCCACAACCCTCTTTGCGATCAGTCCGTTCTTTGTGGCGCTGCTGGCCCCCGTGGTTCTCTCGGAGCGCTTTCGGCCGCGGGTGGGCGTGGCCCTCTTGATCGCCGCTGTCGGGGTGGGCATTGTGGCGAAACCCACGTTTGACACGGCCCCCAATCTTGTCGCCGCGGCATCGAGCAGCGCGTTTTGGTCGGCCTGTGCGATGATGGCGCTGCGCTTGGCGAGTGCGGGAGAAAGCCCCGAGTCGATCGCCTTTTTTTTCCACCTCATGGGGCTTTGCGTCTTGGGCCCAATGGCCGCTTTCGCCTGGTCTTATCCAAGCAATACGACGATGCTCACCTTGCTCTTGGCGGGCGTCAGCGGGGGTGTCGCGCAGCTCATGATGACCCGCGCCTATGCCCTCGACCTGGCCACGCGCGTTTCGGTTTTTGGGTACAGTGGCGTGCTGTTTACACGCATCTGCGGGGCCCTCGTTTTCGGCGAGCGCTTCGGTGCGCGCGAAATGGTGGGCACGGCGGCGGTCGTGGTTGCGGGCATCGTCTTGACCGCGAGACCGTAACGCCCGCGTCCCGTGCTCGTTGCGTTACCCCAGCATTTTCCCCGGGATCGCCGCGTTGCTCATGCCCGACGCCACCCGGCGCACACTCTCGCTGTGTTCCGTGAGCCAGGTCCAAATATTTTGCACGAGCACTTCGTCGGCACCCTGTTTGCGGCCTCGAACGACCCGCGCCGCGCCGCCCATCGCCGTCAGCCATGCCCCGAGTTCGGTCTCGAATTCGCCGTCGCTCATGACCTCCAAGTCGCCCACGAGGGTTCGAAGCGCACGGTCTGAAAACGTCTGCTCGTAGCGCGCGAGCACGGCGGTTGCAGGCGAAAGGCGCAATTTCCCTCGGAAAAGCGGCGCATCGAGGCGGTGCAGAATGGGGACGACCCACCCGGGGATCGATCGCTCGACCATAGGTAGACCCGCCGCGCGAAGGAGCAGCCCCGCGAAAGAGGCAAAGGTTCGCGCCTCTTTGTCCGTGGCAAAGTAGGTATTACCTCGCGAAGCCTCTGTGCATACAAGGGCTTCGTTTTCGCGGATAAACGTACTCACGTGCAGTTGCTCGCCGCGGCGCTTGCCGTGGTCGACCATGCGGTACATGCCCTTCATCGCGGGGCGCAGAACGGTGGGCAAATTGTTGGTGTCGCCGGGGCCCCAAACCCAGGGTGGACGCACGACAACGGCCCCCGCGTGCGCCGCCAGCGTGAGGCGCTCGGCCTTCGCCTTCGAGCGCCCGTAGGCGTCGGGATTGCCGTCGATGGGGAGCAGGCTCTCGTCGACATCGTGCATGTCGTGACGGCGAATCATGGTGCTCACCGTGGAGCACATGAGAAAGCGCGGAACTTGGGCACACGCCTCGACGACGTTTCTTGTTCCCTCGATGTTGATGCGTTCGAGCTGTGCCCAGGGAGCGCGAAAAGAAGCGCGGGCCGCGTAGTGAAAACACGCGGATATTCCCTGGGCAAATGCCGCGAGCTGGGCCTTGTCGTGGAGGTCGCCGATGGCCACTTCGACGTTCGTGGGCGCTGCCTTTGCCCAAGGGTGTTGAGGGCGCACGAGGATTCGCGTCGGCAGGCCAGCGCGTTGGCGGCACGCGAGATGAAACATGCCGACGAAGCCCGTGGCGCCGGTGATGCCCACGAGAGAAGATTCGAAAGGGGAGCGGATCATTTATGGCCTCGCGTGAAAGATGACCCCGATGGGAAAAAGACACGCCTTTTTTCTTCTGCGAAGAATTCGCGCCGGCGATTGGAGCGAAGCCCGAGTGCCCCATGTACACAACGCCGCACGGCCCCGAGAGGCAATGGCGCGGCCTTGGGTGAGGCCCGGAGAAAACGCTCAGGCACTAAAGCCCCATGAGTTTGGCGATGTAATAGCGCATGGTTTCGGTCGTTCCGCCGCCGATGCGAAAGAGCCGTTGATCGCGCCACGCGCGGGCTATCGGGTACTCTTCGATGTAGCCCGCTCCTCCGTGAATTTGCAGGGCTTGGTCCATCACCAGGGTCGTCACTTCGCCGACGAAAACCTTCGCCATCGAGATGAGTTTGACAGTCTCCATGGAGAGGGGCTGCTTCACCTCGTACTTCTCATACTGGTACTCCACGACGGCCCGGTAGGCGAGGGAGCGGCCCGCCTCGATGCGTGTTTGGAGATCGGCGATCTGCTGCTGCCAGTACTCGCGCTTGATGAGGGGCTTGCCCATGACCTTGCGGTTGCGGGCATACTCGATGGCTTCGTCGAGCATGATCTGCGACCCCGAGAGGGCTGCTGTGGAAGCGATAAGGCGCTCGGTCTGAAAATTCTGCATGAGGTACATAAAGCCCATGTTTTCCTCGCCAAGAAGGTACCGCTTCGGGACGCGCATGTCTTCGAAGTGCAGCTCCGCGGTGTCGCTCGCGAGGTTGCCAATCTTGTGAAGCCGCTTCGAAACGCCGAAGCCTTTGGTGTTCGTGGGCACGAGAAAAAAGCTGCAACCGTGGGCGCCCGCCTCGGGGTTCGTCTTCACGAGGAGGGTGATGAAGTCGGCGCGCGCGCCGTTGGTGATGTAGGTTTTTGAGCCGTTGATGATGTAGTCGTCGCCGTCGCGGCGGGCCCACGTCTGAATGCCCGCTACGTCTGACCCGGCGTTGGGCTCCGACACACCGAGGCATGCGATCTTCTCGCCACGTAGCGCAGGTATGAGAAATTCCTCGTGTTGCTCGCGGGTGCCGAGCTCGGCGATGGCGGGTGTGGCCATGTCGGACTGCACGAGAAGGCCCAATGCGGTGCCCCCGGAGTTGCATCGTGGCAGCTCTTCGCTCTTCACCACGCTGAACCAAAAGTCGCCGCCGGCGCCGCCGCAACTCTCGGGGTAATGCGCCCCAAGAATGCCCAACTCGCCCGCGCGCTCAAAGACGGAACGCGGAAACATTCCCTCCTCTTCCCACTTGTCAACGTGCGGCCGTAGCTCCTTCTCGGCGAAATTGCGGACGGTCTTGCGGAATTGTTCGTGCTCTTCGCGGAATGGAGATGGCATGGCGTGACCTCAATGGTTCGTACACGAAGCATTGAGGCAATCCGTGGAAAATGCAAGGAGTTTCAATTCCAGCAGCGGCCCTAATGGTGGCCCAGTAACTCCAGGGCGAGGCCCCAACGAACCCCGGCGGTGGTGACGACGACCTCGCTTAGCTGAAGGTGGTGCATGACCGCCTGCAGCACGATCGCGCCGAAGGGTGCGACGTCGGCGCGCTCGGCGATCCAAGGGTGAACCCGCGCGCGGTCGTCTTCCGAGAGGCTCGCCAAAAGCTCCACCGTGTCGTCGACCTCGAGGCTGCTCACCCGGGCCCCCTCGTGCCAATTCTCCTGGCGTCGAAGGAGGGCAACGGCACCCACGGCAGCCGCGGAACCGGCGCCCGCGATGGCCGTCGCTGTGGCCATCGATGGAGCATTTAGCGTGTCTAAAAGCAGGGATCGCGCGAATCCGTAGGCCTCGAGAAACGGCTCGTCGGCGCTCTGAAATCGGTCAAACAATTCCACACTTCCGAGGGGCAACGAAACCGCGAACGACGTCGAGAACGCATAGGGATGAGCGCCGCCCTTGTGCCCGAGCAAGACCTCGGTGCTCCCTCCGCCTACATCGATGCAGACGAAATCGCCCGTCACGCGCGTGACCGCGAGAGCACCTGACGCACTCAATCGCGCCTCCGTGTCGCCGTCGATGACCCGGGCACTCGGGACGATCGTCCGAAGCTCCCGCAAGAAGACGCCATCCGGGTCGCCGCGACGAAGTGCGGAAGTTCCCACGAGTGAAAGCGTATGTAGTCCGTATGTGTTCGCCTCGTCGGCGAGGCTCTGCACCGCCCTGAGGGTCCGCGACTTGGCCCTCTCAGATAGTTTTTGTGTCCCTTTTAGGCCGTCTCCAAGGCGCGGGAAGAGCTCTCGTTCCAGCAGGGGTCGTAGGTCGGCACCGGGCCCGCTCTCCTCAAGGACGAGCAGCATGGCGGTGTTCGAGCCGAGATCGATGGCACCCACGCGCGTTGCGGAGTCGCTCACGGGGCGACGGTGAGGTCGAGAAGTTCATCGGCCGCCGGGTCCAAGATGATCTCCACGCGCCTGTTTTTTTGCTGCTCTTCCCGCGATTGGAGGTCGACGGTGCCCGCCACCGGATCGGTGTCCGCGTAGCCTATCGCCGCGACGCGATGAGGGTCGAGGCCGCCGCCGAGCTCCGAGGGTTGTGGGCCGTCTGTCGGCCGAACCGCCGCGCCCACGAGGAAGAGGAGAACCTGCCGTGCCCGCGCGAGGGACAGCCCCCAGTTGTCGCGGAAGGGAAGCTCCGGGGGGTAGGGACTGTTGTCCGTGTGACCGGCAATGAGAAGGCTCCGCGCCGACAACGCATCGCTCCCGCGGATTCGTTGACCGATGACGCGAAGTGCGTCTTTCCCGCCTTTTCGCAGCTCGACAGACCCCGGATCGAAGACGAGTTCCGCCGAGAGGGAGAGAACCAACCGGCCTCGCCGCAGGGAGACGCTGACCCCTTGAGCATCGCCGATGGCCTCAAAGGTTTCGCGAAACTGCTGCAGCCGATGCCGCAGCTCGTTGAGGTGGCCCGCGCGGGCGAGGGCGTCGCGCGCGAGGACGTCGCATGCGGGTAGGCGCGCCAGACCGAGCGCACACTCGCCCTCAATGACGGCACGCAGGGCGCCGATCTCGGTCCCCGCGGCGATCCGTTTTTCGGTCTCGGACCGGTGCTCATCCCTGGATTTTTGCAGGCCTATACGCAGTTCATCGATGGCGCGATCGCGCACCGCGAGCTCGGCTGGTGCCGCGCCGCAGGCGTTGAGAGCGGCGACAAGCCCAGAGCAGAGAGCGAGCCGGATGGCCCGGCGAAGGATGGGAGCGAAGAGAGAACGCATGGCACCTCGGGAGAGAGCGATGAAGGAATCGACGTCGTCACCGTACTTCGAGGCTTGCCAACAGGTCCAAATGACGGCGACCATAGAGGGGCAGGGCGATGAGAGTGCTTGGCGGCCGAAAAAAATAATTCAAGACCGTCAAGAAAAAGATTGCACTCGATGTCGTTTTGGTTTGACCTGTACGTTACATGACCATATACGTCATGTAACCCACCTCTAGAGAGGGCATGATTATGGCCGCGACGAAGAAAGCTGTGAAGAAGGCTGCTGTGGCAAAGCCAGCCAAAGTTGTTAAACCGGCAAAGAAGGCAGCCAAGGCTGCAGTCAAGCCCGTCAAGCCCGCCAAGAAGGGGGCGAAGCCAGCCAAGGCCGCTGCTAAGCCGGTGAAGCCAGCTAAGGCTGCCGCGAAGCCAGCCAAGGCCGCTGCTAAGCCCGTGAAGCCAGCTAAGGCCGTTAAGTCTGCCGCGAAGCCAGCGAAGGCCGCTGCCAAGCCCGTGAAGGCCGCGAAGCCAGCGAAGGCCGCTGCTAAGCCCGTGAAGCCAGCTAAGGTTGCCAAGCCAGCGAAGGCCGCTGCCAAGCCCGTGAAGGCCGTTAAGCCAGCGAAGGCCGTCAAGGCTGCCGTCAAGTCCGCGCCCGCCGCGAAGCCAGCGAAGGCCGTTAAGGCCGCCGTCAAGCCAGTGGCCGCCGCGAAGCCAGCGAAGGCCGTTAAGGCTGCCGTCAAGTCCGCGCCCGTCGCGAAGGCCGCCGTCAAGCCAGTGGCCGCCGCGAAGGCCGTGATAGCTGCCGTCAAGCCAGCGAAGGCCGCGAAGGCCGTGGCAGCTGCCGTCAAGCCAGCGAAGGCCGCAAAGCCAGTCAAGGTCGCGAAGGTCGCGAAGGTCGCGAAGGCCGCGAAGGTCGCCGCGAAGCCCGCAAAACCAGCCAAAAAAGGCAGCGCGGTTCCCGCAGGCCTCGTAGGCGCGACCTCGGGCCAAGCCGACGAAAGCGAAGAATAACCTACGGGTTACGCTTCACTTCTCAACCGAGAGATAAGAAGAGCGGCCGCTGGGTCGCTCTTTTTTTTGGCTTTTTTTGTGCGTTCGCCGTCTTGCGCCGTACCGGTGACGGCGGAATTAATACGTATGCCGTCACTGGAAATGGGGCCCGGGCGCGCGACTGTTACGGCGTACGCGGCAGAAAAAAGACCTTAGAAATAGTTTTGCCCGTCGTTTAAGCTTGCGCTTAGGCAAAAGCTATGCTCGGCGGGTCCGATTCAGAAGGCCGTCGAGGTTGCCCACCCGGGGACCCAAGACGCGCGCCATGGTCGCCGAAACGTCGGTTCCAGAGCGCTGGGCGAGGAGCGTGATGTCGAGGGCGACCTGGTTCGTGGTCACTTCGGCAATCGCTTTCGTCTCGGAGACGACTCCCGCGTCGCGGTCGGTGCCCTCGGCGGAGGCAACCAGGGTTAGGCGGTCGTCGGAGACGAGGGCGATGCGATGCTGCCAAAAGGTTTCGAGGTCTTGCTCGGCGAGGCCGTAGGAAAACACTTTGCCTGGAAAATCAGGGAGCGCAGAGTGCGAGAAGCACACGACGAAGACGCCCCGCTCCGTGGCCTGGCGCACCATCGCCGCGAGGGCGTGCAGTTCGCGGGGCCAGCCGCTGATGACGAGAAGTGTTTCGGCCCGCCGAACCACCGCCGCGGCCTCCTCAAGAACGCGCGCGTAACCCCGTACGCTGAAGGCATCGGGAACTTGCGGCGTCACATCGAGGCGCGCGATCGACGCCTCGAGAGCCGACAGCGAACCCTCAAAACGTTTGCGCAAAAGGCCCGTGAGCTCGCTGGATGGCGCGGGCACAAAACGCTCTGGAGTCCCGGGAATTGAGCGGGCAGCGCCCTCTTTGACGAGCCGCCGGAGCACCCCATAAACGGCCGAACGGGGAATCTGCGCGCGAACGCCGACCTCGTACCCCGTGGCGGGGGCGTCTTGAAGAAGCGCCTCGTAGGCCCTCGACTCATTCAGGCTGAAGCCAAGGGCCACGAGCGCTGCTACGACATCGGACTCGCTCATCGCCGGTCATTCTTCCATGCTTCGCACCTCGTTCGCTATGTTCCTGGCGGTCACCGGTGGATTCGCCGTCGCGGCGGGTTGCGCCGAGGAGGTCGCTTTGTCTGTTCGGTGCCCGGCCTTGGAGAGTGGCGGATGCCCTGGAAATAGCCTCGCAACATGCGATGACCTCGCGTGCTCTTTTGTTAGCCAGTGCGATCGCGCCGCTGGGTTGTGGCGCCCCATTGGCCCATGCGAGAGCGCGGATCGCGCCGGAGACGCGGCCTCGGCACCCGACGCCCGCCGACGTGCGACGGACGCCGCTACGCCCTCCGGTGCCACGTGTTCGCCGCTGCAGATGCCCGATTGTTCCGAGGCGTTGCGCGACGCGTGCCCGACCGGTTGCTGCGAGTGCGAAGATATTTTTCGGTGCTCCGCCGCCGGTTGGGAACATGTTGGTACTTGCGTAGAGTGAGGAAAAAGACGGGGAATTCCGCACTTCTCGGTTCGCGGGCGTTGACCCCGCCCGATTCGGGTCTAGGCTCTTTTCGATGAGTGCGACGAACGGCGAAGCCCCTCCCGAAGGCCCCTTCACGAAGGATGAATGTGCGGCCACCGCGAGCCTCGGCGATGGGCCGTCGGCGGCGCCTAAGCGCAACGTGGGCCTCGTGGTGGGCCTCGTGATGGCTGCCTCGGCACTCGCCGGTTTCATTTTGACGGGCCTTGGCGAGGGCGCGCTTTACTCCAAGCCCGTCGACGAGCTTTTGGCGAATCCAGGTAAATTTGCAGGGCGTCCGGTGCGTGCGGAGGGAAATCTGGTGCACGGTTCCATCGAGCGCCGCGAGACCCCGTGCGAGTGGCGGTTCGCGATCGAGAGGAAGGGAGTCCAGATGCCCGTGCGGTACGCCCAGTGCATTGTTCCCGATACCTTTCGCGACGTCGCGGGCACCGACGTCGGCGTCACCGTCGAGGGGCAACTCTCCGCGGACGGGCAGTTTCAGGCGACCACCGTTTTGGCGAAGTGCCCGAGCAAGTACGAAATGCAGGAACGAAAAGGCAAGGGCGAGGCGATGCCACACGGAGCCTCGGCGCCCGGGGCAATCCCAGCGTTTTAACCCGTTTCACGGGCTTTGACGGCGCAACTATCGCCGCTGCCAGCGGGCGCTGCGGCCACCGCGTTCGATGGCGCGCAGGCCCGAAAGATAACCTTCCGGGGCCGGGCGCGATAATGTGGTTGCACCATGGCCATCAGCAGCGGGACGAGCACCACACGGCGACAGGGCGGCAAAGAAGAGCTCCGCGCGTCGATCCTCAAGACCTACCTTCTTCGCATTCGCGCCGAACGAGGTGAGCAAGCGGTCCGCGATCTTCTCGCGCGCGCGGGCGTCGATGCGTGGCAGGTGGAGAGCGAACGCGGGTGGTTGAGCATGGAGACCGCCCGCCGCGCCCTCGCGGAAGTGGCGGAAATCCTTGGGCAAGAGGGTCTTCGCCATCGCGGCAGCTGGGCCATTCACTCCGAAGCCCTCGGCACGCACGTGCGCATGTTGCGCGTCGCAAAAGAGCCCCTCGACGCCTACCGTTACCTCGCGCAAAACGCGAAGGAGACGACCCGCGTTGCCACGTGGGAGCTCGAAGAACTTCCGCCCCCTCAAAGACACGCGATGGCCGCGCGCCTCACGTACCGCCCGCGCACCGACAACATCGACGAGCTTCCCGAGTCTCTTGACCTCGATGGCGAGGCTCTTATGAGCGCGGCACGCGAGGGCGAAATCGCAGCAATTCCAGTGATTTGGGGCCTTCCCGAGGCCACGGTCACGAGGGAAAGCGCTCCCCTAACGCCCGCCGATCCCACCGTGTACAAAGTGCAGTGGTCCAGTGTCGCGTCGTCCGGGGTGACGGAAAAAATTCCCGCTCCAATCCTCGGGGCCTCCGTCGGCGCGCTGGGGCTTGGACTTGTGGTGAGCGTGGCGGCCCAAAATGGGATCGTGGGTGCGGCGCTGGCGGTCGTCGGCGGCGGCCTCGGATACGGCGCGGGCATTCTGCACCAGCGCATGGACCGCGAGCGTGCCGAGCGAACTTTCGAGAGAAATCGCATCGCGGCGCTCGAACGGGGCCTTGAGCTTCGCGGAGATTTGACGTCCATGCAGGGCGATCTCACGGGCGCGGTTTTGGGGGGCAAGTACCGCATCGGACGCAAACTGGGCTCCGGCGGCATCGGCGTTGTGTACGCCGCGGAGCACACCACGCTGGGCCATGAGGTCGCCGTCAAGGTGTTGCGCGGGGCCGCCGCGCGCGACGGAAGCGAGATCGCGCGACTGCGACGCGAGGCCTACATTCAGGTTTCGATCGAGCACCCAAATGTTGTTCGCGTCTACGACCTCGACCAGATGCCCGACGGCAGCATCTACCTCGTGATGGAACGTTTGGTCGGAAAATCCCTGGCCGATAAGCTCTCGCGCGAAAACGTGATCGCACCGGGACTGGCCATTCCCGTCTTCATTCAGGTGTGCCGCGCGCTGTATGCCGCGCATAAAAAGAACATCGTTCATCGCGATCTCAAGCCCGGAAATATTTTTCTCAGCGACGACGGCGCCGTGAAGGTTCTTGACTTCGGCATGGGCAAACTGACGACCGCGGAAGCCCTGACGCAGCAGGGGTATACGCTTGGTACACCCGAATATATGGCCCCCGAGCAGTGCATCGGCGGTGCCGTCGAGGCCCGCACGGACCTCTACGCGTTCGGGGTTCTCATGTACGAGGCCCTCACGGGTGAACTGCCCATAAACAGCGCAAATCGCAGAGATTTGTTGGATCTCCACCAGCGAATGATCCCGCCGCCCATGCGAATGAGGAGGCCCGATTTGCCGATTCCCGAGGCTCTCGATTTGCTGATCATGCGCTGCCTCAAAAAGCGCGCATCGGAGCGCCCGAGGAGCGCACTGGATCTGGAAGAGGGCCTCGCCAACATCGACCTCACGGGGCTTCCGATCAGTTACCCGGTGGGCACAGGGCGAAAGTCTGCGGCGAAAGCTCCCCGCACACGCCCGGTGGAGATGTCGACCGAGGCCTCGATCGAGACGCCGCCGCGGGTGGAACTGCCCGAGGAGTAGCCACTTTTCGCCTCGCGCTACGGACACCGAAGGCGGCGGCTTAGCCCGACGCCAAGCCCCGTTTGAAGGGAAATTACCACGTTAAACGGCCCGTGCATGGACCGCGGGCTGCCTCACGGCTGGCCCTTCTCGCCCCCTCCGCCAGGCTCCGGTGGGGCCGGAACTTGCGCGAGCTTGCGCGGCCTCCACTCGACGCGCGTTGTGACCTTTGGCGCCTTGGGGTCTCCTCCGCGAATCGCCACCGACTCCTCGCGCATGCGCTCGATCTTTTTACGCCGTCGGTCCTGCACGTCGTCGACGGGCGGCACCTCGATGCTCACCTCGCCCTCGCACGAAAAGCGGGCCTGGCACGCGAGCCTCATGCCGACGATGGGTGCCACATTGCCGAGGTGGTGTTTCTCGTTGCTCTTGAACCCCGTGAGACGCGCCCCGCCGGATTTCACGGTGATGCGGCATAGCCCACAGGTTGCAAGTCCCCCGCACGACGTTCGAATGGGCACGCCCGCGCGCTGCAGGGCCTCCAGCAGGTCTTCTCCCTCCTCCACGGGGATGACGACGGTGCCCGGGTCGCCGGAGCCCAGGACACGCAGGTGCCGGCCCTCAGCCACCGTGCTCCGTGGGGTCGAGGACCCAGGCCAAGGTCATCGCCGGAAGTGTACCCGAAAGCGCAACGATCATCGCCTTGTCCATGCCGCGGGGGAGGTGTGCCCGAGCCGCCGCCGCCACGAAGGAAGACAGGCACGGCTCATGGCCGACCATGCAGGTAATCCCCTGGTGACGCGCACACAACGCCGCCGCAGACGCCACCGTGAGGCGGCCTGGCGCTAGCTCTTTGGCGACGTGCAGCGGCACATCGTGACCATGCTTGCGCAATACACGCAAAAGCAACATGGACGTCTCGGAAGCACGCGCCAGCGGACTCGTGACCACGGACGAAGGAATCGCCCCGCGGCCGCCCAGCGAAATCAGGGCCTCCGCCATGCGTTCGACCCTCCCTCGGCCGGCAGCCGTGAGAATGCGGTCGTCGTCGAGGCCGGTGACAGACTCATCTGCCGCCGGCCCGTGACGCATCAGCAGAATCGTGCAGTCGCCCATGCTAGTTGGCAACTTTGACCGCCGCGCCTGAGGCGCCGGTTTTGTCGCCCTTGTCGGTTTTTTCGGCCTTTTCAGCCCTCTCAGCTTTCTCAGCTTTTTCTGCCTTATCGGCCTTTTTTGCCTTCACGCCGTCGTCGGGATCCGATGGAACCCCGGGGCGCTTCAAGCCATTTTTAGCGAGAATCTCGGTCTCCATGCGGGCCATCATTTCGGGGTGCTGCTCAAGGTAGGCCTTCGCGTTTTCGCGGCCCTGACCGATGCGTTCTCCGCGATAGGAATACCACGCGCCGGCCTTCTCGACGATCGCGAGGTCTGTGGCGAGGTCGACGACGTCGCCGGAGCGGCTAATGCCCTGGCCATAGAGGATGTCGAACTCGACCTCGCGGAACGGCGGGGCCATTTTATTTTTGACGACCTTGACGCGCGTTCGGTTGCCGATGACCGCCGGTTCTTTCTTGTCGGCGGCGGCGGCGGTTTCTTTGATCGCGCCGATGCGGCGGATGTCGAGGCGCATGGAGGAATAGAACTTAAGGGCGTTGCCGCCGGTGGTTGTTTCCGGGGAGCCGAACATCACGCCAATCTTCATGCGGATCTGATTGATGAAAACGAGGAGCGTGTTCGAACGCGAGGTATTTGCCGTGAGTTTGCGAAGCGCTTGGCTCATGAGCCGCGCCTGAAGCCCCACGTGGCTATCGCCCATGTCGCCTTCGATTTCGGCCTTGGGGACGAGCGCCGCGACCGAATCGATGACGATGATATCGACGGCATTTGTGCGCACGAGAAGGTCTGCGATTTCGAGAGCCTGCTCGCCGTTGTCGGGCTGAGAGACGAGCAGCTCCTCGGCGTCGACCCCGAGCCGGCGCGCGTAGGAAGGATCGAGCGCGTGTTCTGCGTCGATGAATGCCGCCACGCCGCCAGCCTTTTGTGCCGACGCAATGGCGTGAAGTGCCAGCGTGGTTTTGCCCGAGGATTCGGGGCCAAAAATCTCAATGATTCGCCCGCGGGGGTAGCCGCCAATGCCGAGGGCGAGGTCGAGCGAAAGACTGCCGGACGAAACGACCGGGACCTCGGCCCCGATGGCGTCGCTCTTGAGGCGCATGATGGCACCCTTGCCGTATTCTTTTTCGATTGCGGCGACGGCCAATTCGATGGCCTTGAGACGGCTCTTGTCTTCCATGAAAAACCTCGGGTGTATGTCGGTGGCTTGGGGCGCTCTTGTAGCGCCTAGCTTGGCCGCCCGCGGGGCGGACTTCGTAGGCGGGTGCAGATGACGTTTCTGGAGAGTACTGGCTATGCGTTCAGTTGTCAAGTCGGCGGGGCTATTATTGACGATATGCTGCAATTCCGCTTGCAACGAAGAGGGGGCGCTCGGGCTCGCCGGGCCGCCGATACCTGAACAGATGGCGAGATCGGGGCGCGCGAACGACGATTCGCCGGAGCACGCGAGCGACGCCGGTGACCGGCCGCGCGAGGTTTTGGACGAGATTGGGGAAGCAAATGGGCCCGTGATGCCCTTTCAGCTGGCACGCGAGGCTGGGCGGTTCACGGATCATAAAGCGTGTATTCTGCACGAAGGGCGCGCGAGTGCTTTGCTGTCCGATGCCCTTGGTGAGCTGTCGATCGACTCGCTTGCGAGCGACGCGTGCCGGATCGTCGAGGCCGTTCACGCGAAGGCCGCTGCACCTTGCGATCACGTGGTGCTCCGCTCCCTTCAAGACTCGTGCAAAACCGCCGCGGCGGTGGCCGCGGCGACCCCCAGCGCATGCCCGCTTGTGGCCGCCGGGGACCCGTCGCGCGGGCGGGAACCCCTGTGTTTGGCCTTGGCATCCCACGATGCACAAGCGTGCGACGCCCTCGAAGGAAGCGACGCTCAGAGCTGCCGCGCCGCGCTCTTGGGATCGCGTGCATTCTGCATGGATGCCCCTACGCGCCAGCGGCGCGAGTCGTGCGTGCGCGTCGTGGAACGATGGCGCGGACTCACGGTCGGCGCGGACGCCGGGGGGGCGACGAAGACGGAGTTCCGCGTGAGACTCACCACCGCGTCGGGGGTCCAAACATATGACGCCCTGGCGTCGGGCGGTGCCGTTCTCGTCGAAAAAAAGAAGGGGCGAATGCTCACCCTTGCGGCCATGCGCGGGCGGCAGCATCTGAAGCTAAGCATGCGTACCGCAAAGGGTTTTCGATGGGAACTGGAGTCGCTGGAGCTGAGCGACCAGGGCCTCGTCGTGGCCCGCGCCGGCGGCCAAGAAGTGGAGAGCTCGGTAGTCTTCGACGCCGGGCTGCACGTCGTCACGATCTCGCTTCGGTCGCGCGGCGACACGGGTTCGTTCGCGACGTTGGACGTCGTCGCTCCCGTGCGTGACCGCGTCGCAGCGTCACCGTAGAACTGCGAGGCCTCGTCGATAGGTGCAGTCTGCACCGAGTGGTGTGCGGCCTTAAGCCCGCGCCGCCTTCTTCGCGGGCTTCGCAGCAACCGTCTTCGCGGGCTTCGCGGCAACCGTCTTCGCGGGCTTCGCAGTCTTTGCCGGCACCTTCGCGGCAGCCGTTTTTGCGGGCTTCGCAGTCTTTGCAGGCTTTGCGGGCACATTCGCAGCAGGTTTGGCGGCTGCTTTCTTCGCAGGTTTCGCAGGTTTCGCAGGTTTCGCAGGCTTGGCGGCGGGCTTTTTCGCAGGTTTCGCGGCCGTCGCGCGGGGCTTTTCTTCGCTCGCCGGCGGCGTTGAAGACGACACTTTTGACCCGGTGGATTTGGCTCCCGCACTGCGCGGTGCCTTTCCTTTTTCCTTCTTCGCGCCATCGGGAACGACTGCCGACGGGTGCGATTGGGTGCCCTTTCGCGAGGCCCTCGGCTCCGGCGACGGACGACTCGAACGCACAACTTTTGCGCCAGCCGATGGAGCACTCGGCAGGCTTCTCTGGCGCGCGCGCGCGGCGAGAGCCTCTTGCACGCGCCCGTCGAGGTCTTCGAATTCGAAGGGCTTGTCGAGGTAGGCGTCGGCGCCGAAAAGCGGGCTCGTCATCTCGTTTGTGCGCTCACCAATGCCCGTGAGAATCACGACGGCCGTATGCGCCAAGGCAGGACTTTCTCGTAGTTTACGGCAAACCTCCCAACCGCTCATGCCGGGCATCATCACATCGAGGATGACCAGATCGGGCAGCGATTTGCGAATGGCGTCCCATGCCTCTTCGCCGTCTTCGGCACCGTGCACTTCGAAGCGCGGACTGCGTTGGGACTTCATGTGCTGCACCAGCACATCGAGCATCGCAGGTTCATCATCGGCAACAACCGCTACGAGGCGTGAACTATCGGTCATGGTGCTTTGAAGTGTCGACCCCAAGGCAATCGGTGGTCAAGCCCGACGAGCTGGCCACACAACGAGATCGTCGCGATGGATCGCAATGCCGTCGTCGTCGTCGCGCTTCCCAGCCGTGCGGGCCAGCTCCGGCGCACCGTGACGTGCCAACCCCCGCGCGATTTCTTCGCCATTTGCACACACGACCGCGACCGCATCTCCAGGCCGAAAATGCCCGCGGATGCCGAGGATGCCCACCGACAGTAGGCTTTTTCCTCGCTCTTGCAGGGCGTTTGCGGCGCCGGCATCGACGATGAGCGCGCCCTTGGGTCGAAGGGTGAACGCGATCCAGTGACGGCGGGCACCCAGAGGTTCAGCGCTGCGCACAAAAAGCGTGCCCACGTCTTCGCCGCGCAAAACAAGCGCAAGCGCGCTCGGGTCGCGGGCGTCGGCGACGACCACGTGGGCGCCCGCCAAAGTTGCCCGACGAGCCGCCTCCACTTTGCTTCCCATGCCGCCGGTTCCGACGCCGGAAGTGCCTGCGCGAACGTGGGGCACGGCATCCGTCTCGACATCGAAAACGCAGGGAATTCGCTTGCCATCGGCGTCCAACAAGCCCTGAACATCGGACAAAAGCAGGAGCAGATCCGCGTCGATTAGAGGCACCACCATCGATGCGAGTTGGTCGTTGTCGCCGACGCGGATCTCTTCAACCGACACCGAATCGTTCTCGTTCAGAATCGGCACCGCGCCCGCCTCGAGGAGGGCCCCAAGCGCCGAACGCGCGTTGTTGTCGCGCGTGCGATCGGCCAAGTCTGCGTGGGTGAGGAGCACCTGTGCCACGGGAATTCCGTGGGCTTCAAACGCCTCTTCGTAGAGCCGCATCAAGACGGTTTGCCCCGCGGCAGCCGCCGCCTGAAGCTTCGCCATCTCTTTTGGACGCGTGCGGTATGCAAGCTTTTTTACCCCGAGGGCGATGGCACCCGATGACACCACGACGACCTCTCGGCCAGCGGGACGCAGCGCCGCGACGACCTCGGCGAGGCGCGAATACACTGTAGAATCGCTGGCGAGCGCCCTTGACCCTATCTTGATGACGATGCGCCGCGCGGAAGCCACCGCGGTGCGAGCAGCCCGTTCTTGTGCCTCGATCATAGGGCCTCCCAGCCTTCGTCAAATCGCCCACGCAGGACGCGCAGCGCCTCGGCGGGTGTCCCGCGGAGTGCGCGATTCACACGCTCCGCAAAGCCCACGCCGTCATCGAGTGCGCCCGTCTGACGCAGGACTTCTTCCATGGCGTCGGGGCGCGCAAACGCCTCGAGAGCGGCGCGAATGACCCTCTGTATTCGGCGCGCCTCAGCGTCGGTCATGGGCCCACCCTCTTCTTCGCCCCGTTCAAAGGCGCGGTCCAAAAGAAGCCCTCCGGCAGCCAAGGTCATCGCGGCCTCCAGCGCGGGAATGACTGCAATAAGCTTGACGCGCCTTGCGATGCGAGCCGCCAAAAATCGCCGCGAGAGCAGCCCCGTTGCGGCGCTGTCTGTGGGGCCCAGCGCGTCCGCCAGGAGCCTCAGGGCGGCGGGGCTTAGGTGGACCCGTTTTTCCGCCGCAATCGTCGCCACGAGTCGCCTGCGGGCCGCCACCTGCACCAGTTCCGGCAACCACGGGAGGGGCACAACGGCCAGTGCGCCCACCACCGAAGCATGCGCCAACAGCCGCGCGTGGGCGGAATCGATTTTGGCCCCGAGCGACTTCATGCGACGGCTCGTAGCAGAATCGCCCGCATCCTTGGGAATTTCCCCCTCGGTAATGTGCAGCGTACGCTGTATGTGGGATGGCTACGGTTCGGCTATTCGGGGCCTGGAAACCAACCTTGAAAGGGCCGGGAGGGGTCACGGCCATCACCCGGCTCAACGCGCGCTTCGTGCAATCGCACCTTGCATGCCATGCGCGCCCTTGGCACGGTGCGGCGCATGCCTCGCTACGTTGCTCCAGCCCCGGAAGCCATTGACGCTTTTCTTGCCGCGCACCGGCGCTGGGAACGGGCGGGTGTGGGGCTCCAATGCGAGGTGAAAACCGAGGATTTTGCCGCGAGTCTGGCCCTTGCGGTGCGCATCGGGTGCCTTGCGGAAAAGCACGACCATCATCCGGACCTTGACGTTCGCTGGGGTCGCATTCGCATCTTTTGGTCTACGCACGACACGGGCGGAATCTCGACGATCGATTTGGAGCTTGCCCACGCCACCGACACCTTGTTGCCCGCCGAATGACGACCCTCGAAGAATTCACCGCGTACCTTGAAGCCATTGTGGGCGCAGGCCCCATCCCTCGTTTGGACGAAGCGCTCACGCATCCGAGCCTGCCGAACGAGGCCAAAGACGCGGTTCCGCATTACGAACGACTGGAATTCCTCGGCGATTCCGTCTTGAGCCTGGTCGTTTCCGATCTGCTCTTCGCACGATTTCCTCGGGCCACCGAGGGCCAACTCACACGCATGCGCGCAGCTTTGGTGAACGCGACGGCGCTGGCGACCTGGGCTCGGCAAGTCAATTTGGGGGCGCTGCTCCGTCTCGGCAAGGGTGCGGAGGCGGCGGGTGAGGCCGACTCCACGAGCGTGCTGTGCGACGGAACAGAGGCGATCTTGGCGGCGATCTATTTGGCCCGCGGCTTCGACGGGGCGCAGGCATTTGTGCTGGCAATTGTCGGAGAAAGCATCGACGACGACGAGCTTCTCGACGCCCGTGA
>CAMCKZ010000067.1 GCA_945875545.1 Polyangium aurulentum
GCGAAGATGCTCCGCATCACGATCGACCGAGCCGAAACCACGGCCATCGGATCGATCACGCACCGGCCCATCGGCAATGATCGTCTCTTTCGTTTTTGCGCCAGCCTAAGGGAGATGGACGAAACCACGAGAAAAGCCGAAACCCACGCGGCCGGCCCACTAAATTTCTCGATGACGATAGAGCCCATCGAGCCCCCCATCGAGCCCCAAAATACCTGAACGCTCTCTCTCTCTCGCGCTCTCTCTCCCTCTCTCCCAACAACGCCGTACAAGAGCGGAAGGCCCCCATCCCCCAGGCTGCGGAGCAACTGGGATAGGATGGGGGGGACCCATCCCCCAGGCTGCGAAGCGGTCAGCGGAGCGGTGTCAGCGGAGCATCGACATTAGCGTGGCTGCCATGTCACTGGGCGTCGGCGCGACGCGAACGCCCGCTTCTTCGAGGGCCGCGATCTTTTCGGCGGCTGTTCCCTTGCCGCCGCTGATGATCGCGCCGGCGTGCCCCATGCGTTTTCCCGGGGGCGCGGTGGTACCCGCAATGAAACCGGCTACGGGTTTCTTAACGTATTTTTTGATGTATTCTGCAGCTTTCACTTCGGCGGAACCGCCGATTTCGCCGATGAGAATGATGCCGTCGGTGTCGGGATCGTTCTCGAAGAGTTGCAGCACGTCGATGAAGTCCATGCCGGCTACGGGGTCGCCGCCGATGCCGATGCACGTGCTCTGGCCGACGCCGATGGCGCTCAATTGACCGACGGCCTCGTAGGTGAGCGTGCCCGATTTCGACACCACGCCAATGCGCCCCACTTTGTGGATATGGCCGGGCATAATGCCGATTTTGCACGCGCCGGGCGTGATGATTCCAGGGCAGTTTGGCCCAATGAGGCGTTGGCCCTTGAGGCCGTCCAGCACGCGCCGAACGCGCAGCATGTCGGCGACCGGAATGCCTTCGGTGATGCAGACTACAAGTTCAATGCCTGCATCGAAGGCCTCGAGAATGGAGTCGGCGGCGCCGGGCGGCGGGACGAAAATCACCGTGGCGTTGGCCCCGGTTTCTCGCACTGCTTTTGCCACCGTGTCGAAGACGGGAGCCTTGCCCTCAAACATTTCGCCGCCGCGGCCCGGCGTTACGCCGCCCACCACTTGCGTTCCGTACTCAATCATTTGCTTGGCGTGAAAGGAGCCGGCACTGCCAGTAATTCCCTGCACAATGAGGCGTGTTTCTTTTCCGACGAGGATGCTCATGGCCGCTCCCGACTAGTTTCCGACAACGGCGGCGACAATTTTTTGTGCGCCGTCGGCCATGGTGGTGGCTGGGGTGATGGCGAGACCTGACTCGCCGAGGATCTTGCGGCCGAGGTCCACGTTTGTGCCCTCAAGGCGCACCACGAGGGGAACGGTGAGACCAAGTTCTCGGGCCGCCGCGACAACGCCATTCGCGATGACGTCGCACTTCATGATCCCGCCAAAAATGTTCACGAAGATCGCCTTCACCTTGGAAGACTTCAAGATGATCTTGAACGCCTCGGTGACTTGCTTCTGATTGGCACCACCGCCAACATCGAGGAAATTTGCAGGCGCAACACCTTTTTCGCCGCCAAAGTGCTTGATGATGTCCATCGTGGCCATCGCCAGGCCCGCGCCGTTTACGAGGCAGCCCACGTTGCCGTCGAGAGACACGTAGTTGAGACCAATAGCCTTCGCTTCGAGCTCGATGGCGTCTTCTTCCGCCGTGTCGCGAAGCTGCGCCCACTCCGGGTGGCGAAACTCGGCGTTGTCGTCGAAATCGACTTTTCCGTCGAGGGCGATGATCTCGCCGCTCTTCGTGACAACGAGCGGGTTGATCTCGCAGAGCGAGCAATCTTCTTTCACGAAGAACTCATAAAGTGAGGCCATAAGCTTCAGAAACTGCGCCACGGCACCCTTGCCATGCTGCTGAATGTTGAGGGCGTAGGCAAACTCGCGCGCCTGGTAAGCCGCCAGGCCAATGGCCGGATCCACCTGCAACCGGATGATCTTTTCTGGCGTTTCTTCGGCCACCTTTTCGATGTCCATGCCGCCTTCCGTAGAAGCCATGAACGCAATGCGCCGCGACTCGCGATCGACGACGGCGCTCAAATACAGCTCGCGCTCGATGGCGGAACCCGCCTCAATGTAGAGCCGACGAACGAGTTGCCCCTCGGGGCCGGTTTGGTGCGTGACAAGCTGCATGCCGAGGATTTGCTCGGCTTTCGCCCTCACCTCCGCCATTCCTTTGCACACTTTGACGCCGCCGCCTTTGCCGCGACCACCTGCGTGAATCTGAGCTTTGACGACGACAATCTCGCTGCCCGTTTCGGCCATGAGCTTCTCAGCCCCCGCCACGGCCTCTTCTATCGTGTATGCGGGGTATCCTTTTGGTACAGATACACCGTATTTCGCAAACAACTGCTTGGCTTGGTATTCGTGGATCTTCACGACATCTCCTCGGCGCGTCGGCGCCAATGACGAAGGGGACGGGCTTTTCGCGCCCCTCCCCCGGTCGATGAACTCAGAGCAGGTGTTTGACCGCCTCTGACTCTTCTTGCAATTCTTTCAACGTCACTGCGACCTTTTCCTTCGAGAATTCGCAGAACTCTAGCCCCTCGACGATTTTGTATTCGCCCCCCTCGCAGGTGCACGGGTACCCGAACATGGTGCCCTCTGGAATGCCGTACTCGCCGTTTGAGGCCACGCCCATGGTCACCCACGCGCCGTTTGAACCGAGGGCCCAATCGCGCATGTGATCAATGGCCGCATTCGCCGCGGAGGCCGCCGACGAAAGACCGCGCGCCTCGATGATGGCCGCGCCGCGCTTGCCCACAGTGGGCAGAAACACGTTTCGATTCCAGTCGTCGTCGTTGACGAGCTCTTTGACGCTCTGCCCCTCGATCGATGCATAGCGGTAGTCTGCATACATCGTTGGCGAGTGGTTGCCCCACACCGCGAGCTTCTCGATCGCGCTCACCGGTTTGCCAGTTTTTGCTGCAATTTGCCCGGCCGCACGATTGTGATCGAGGCGAAGCATCGCGGTGAAATTCTTGTTCGGCAGGCTCGGCGCGCTCTTCATGGCGATGAACGCGTTCGTGTTCGCGGGGTTGCCGACGACGAGAACTTTCACGTTTCGGCTCGCGACGGCATCGAGCGCCTTGCCTTGTGCGGTGAAAATTTGAGCGTTCGCCGCGAGGAGATCTTTACGTTCCATGCCCGGGCCGCGGGGGCGTGCGCCGACGAGAAGCGCGTAGTCGGTGTCTTTGAAAGCGGCCATGGGATCGCCATGGGCTTCGATTCCCGCGAGCAGCGGGAACGCGCAGTCTTCGACCTCCATGATCACTCCCCTGAGGCCTTTTTGAGCCTTTTCATCGGGAATCTCCAGGAGCTGAAGGATGACGGGCTGGTCTTTGCCCAGCATCTCGCCCGCGGCAATGCGGAAAAGGAGGGCATATCCGATCTGACCGGCAGCTCCGGTCACGGCAACACGAACTGGCTTCTTCATGGTGGCTCCGAATGAATCTCCGCAGGGAAATGCGGCGTCAGAGAAGTAACCGACCCCGCGCGGCGCCTCAAGGACAATGCCGAAAAAAAAACCTGCTCACTCCCGATTTTGGAGGAACAGATTTTTGCACTTTGACCTGGAATTTTCGGCGTTTTGTTTCAGCCGGCTACGCGGTGCGTCAGCACGTGACGCCGTTCCATCAGTTGGCGGGCGTCGGCACGGCGACCTCGACGCGCGGCTCGATTTTTCCGTCGAGGGCAGCGTCGAGAACTTGGTCCATGCGCGACGCCAAAACGAATTCGAGTTCGTTCTTGACCTCGGCTGGAATGTCTTCGAGGTCCGCTTTGTTGCGCTCCGGAAGAATGATTCGCTTGATGCCCGCTCGATGCGCGGCCAAGACTTTTTCCTTGAGTCCGCCGATGGGGAGCACCCGACCACGGAGACTGATTTCGCCGGTCATGCCCACGTCGTGGCGGACGCGAATGCCCGTGAGCAACGACACGAGGGCCGTGAACATGGTGACACCCGCCGACGGGCCATCTTTCGGCATTCCGCCCGCGGGAATGTGAATGTGGATATCGGTCTTTTCAAGGAAGTCCCGCGGGACTCCGAGCCGCTCCGCGTTGGCCCGCACATAGGAAAGGGCCGCCTGCGCGGACTCTTTCATGACGTCGCCGAGTTGACCGGTGAGCTGCAATTTGCCAGTGCCAAACATGCGCGTGGCCTCGATGAAGAGGATTTCGCCGCCCACGCTCGTCCACGCAAGACCCGTCGCGACGCCCGCTTCTTCTGTGCGTTCGGCCATCTCGCTCGTGAACTTCGCGGACCCGAGAAAGTCTGCGACGCCGTCGGCGTTGGCCACCGTGCGCGGGGTCAGGTCACCCTCAGCGATTTTTACCGCCACGCCGCGAACGACACTGGCGATCTGACGCTCCAGCGTACGTACGCCGGCTTCCCGCGTATAGCCCTCAATCAGCGCCTGCACGGCGTCGTCGTGGATGCCCAACTGCTCCGGCGTAATACCGTGCTCCTCGATCTGTTTTGGAATGAGGTGCTGGCGCGCAATGGCGAGCTTTTCGCGCCGGGTATATCCAGGGATTTCGAGGATTTCCATGCGGTCGCGAAGCGCCGGCGGAATCGGGTCGGCGATGTTCGCCGTGGCGATGAACATCACGCCGGAGAGGTCGTAGGGAATCTCGAGGTAGTGGTCCGCGAACGTGTTGTTTTGTTCCGGATCGAGAACTTCGAGAAGGGCCGCCGAAGGGTCGCCGCGAAAATCGTGGCCAAGCTTATCGACCTCGTCGAGCATGAAGACCGGGTTCACGGTGCCAACCTTTTTCATGCCCTGAATGATCTGACCCGGAAGCGCGCCGACGTACGTGCGCCGATGCCCACGAATGGCCGCCTCGTCGTGCACACCACCGAGCGAGATGCGGTGAAATTTACGACCGAGGGCCCGCGCTATACTGCGTCCGAGGCTGGTTTTTCCCACGCCAGGCGGGCCAAGCAGGCAAAGAATTGGGCCCTTCTTGTCCTTCTTGAGCTTGCGCACGGCGAGGTATTCGAGAATGCGCTTTTTGACCTTTTCAAGGCCGTAATGATCTTCGTCGAGGACGGCGCGCACTTGCGCAATCGCCAAGTTGTCGACGGTCTGCAGGTGCCAAGGCACGTCGAGGATCCAATCGAGGTACGTGCGAACAACCGTGTATTCTGCACTACCCACTTGCATGTTGCGCAAGCGCTTAAGCTGCTTTTTTGAAACCTGCTCCGCCTCGGCGCTAAGGCCCGCTTTCGAGATGCGATCTTCGAGGCCATCGAGGTCGCCTTGGTCGCCGTCGTCTTCGCCAAGCTCTTCTTTGATCGCCTTGAGCTGCTGACGAAGAACGTATTCGCGCTGGTTTTTTCCCATCTCCTCTTTGATTTGCGAGTTGATTCGCTCGCGCATTTTGAGGATTTCGAGCTGGCGCGTGAGAAGTCTCAAAACCTTGCGCACGCGGTCTTTGACTTCGACGGCTTCGAGAACCTGCGACTTCTCTTCAACCGTGGTGTCGAGGTTCGCCGCAACGATGTCGGCGAGGGCGCCGGGCTGCGTGACCGAGTCCATCAGTGAGCCCGCCTCGCGCGGCAACTCGGGCATCAGGCCCATGACCTGTTTGGCCGTGTCGCGAAGGCTCATAAGCAGCGCTTCGGACTCGTCGTCGTGCGCGCCGTCTTCGTCAACGCGAACGATTTTTGCCTTCAAGAAAGGCCCCGTCTGCGTGACAGACTCGAGGCGAATGCGCACGAGCCCCTGCAAGATTAGCGAGTAATTTCCCGAAGAATGCTTGAGCGCCTTGAGCACGCGGGCCGCGCAGCCAACGGTGTAGAGATCGTCTTTTCCCGGTTCGTCGGTGGAAGGATCGCGTTGCGCAAAAATCGCGATGACCGGGTGTGGGAGCGAGTCGACGGACTCCACGAGGGCGACGCTTTTTTCGCGGCCGACGTCGAAGGGCGCCACCGCACCTGGAAACAGGACGGCGTTGCGAATGGGCAGGACTGGAAGCTCGTCGCCAAAGGGCACCAAGTCTTCGTCGCGGGGGGTAGAACTTTTTTTGTCCGACATGGTCACCTCGCCTCGGCACCGCCGAGAGCGTCAAGGAGCGCGTTGCACCGTGAGAATACAGAGGTCGCGGCGTATGGAAAAGCTTTTCACGCAACGGCGTTGCGCAGGGCCGTCGCGAGCACGCGGGCGACGGGCTTTTTCGTGGCGCTCAGACGATGCGATGAACGCGCCGCTCGGGCTGGAGCGTGTGAAATGCGAGGCCCGTGAGCACCTTGGGGTAAAAATACGTGCTCTTTTGCGGCATCACTTCGCCGGATTCGCTCACGGCCCGCACCGTTTTTACCGGCGTGGGATTCATCGCCACAAACAGCTGGCCCTTGCCGCGCGAAACTTCCAGCAAACCGTCGTCGATCGCTTGCACGTATTTTAGATTTGTTTTGGCCGCCTGGGCCTCTTTGGTGATGCCAAGCGCGTGCTCAAAAATCGCCCCATGCAGCACCGCAACATCGGTGGACCGAAGGGGTTCGGGCAGGTGCCGCATCACCGGATGATCCCCAAGGCTCGCCGTGCTTCGAAGGCGTAGAACCTTGGTCCCGAAGCCCGCGGCGTACAGAACAAACGTCGGAATTTCTGGGGAAATACGCAGGCGCGCCTCGATGGTCTCGCGCAGCGGTTCTCCAGCAAATTCCTTGATTTCGAAGTAGTCGCTGAGCTTGACCAAGAGCGCCTCGCTGTCGAAAGAAGGCAGCGCGTGCACGACGCGATGCGTGGGGAATACAAGCAATCCTGGGTCGGCGCCATTGGCCAAAAAACACATGAAATATTCGCTCTCCGCCGCTTCATCGACGGTGCCTCCATGGGCCGCACGCACCTCGTCGCGGTAGGCCACCGCTGTTTCGTAGCGATGGTGCCCATCGGCGATGAGCAGCTTGGAGCTGCGAACTTGGGCCGCGATTTGCGCCATGCTGGCTTCGTCGGAAATGCGCCCGAGCACGTGTTCGATGCCGTCGTGGGTCGTGAAGCGCGCGATTTCTTTGGCGCCGTCGAGAACCCCGTCGAGGGACATGGTGGGGTCTTCGTACAGCATAAAACCTGGGCTTAGGTTCGCCACGCACTGGCGAAAAAGCATCAGGCGATCGAGCTTTGGGCCCGCGAGCGTTCTCTCGTGCGGCAACACGATGCGCTCAGAGAATGGGGCCAAACGAACCAGCGCCAAGAACCCCCGACGCACCACGAGCTGGGCCCCCGGCCGACCCGGGGGCTGAAAGCGCTGGGTATAGCTGTAGAATGCAGGTTCTTCGTCGCGTTGAAAAATACCGGATTGCTCCCACGCGCGAAATCGTGCGCCGGCGTCCGTGTATTTTGCATCGCCGTCGCCGCGGGGAAGAATGAGGTGCACCACGTTTTCAGCGCTTGCAGCCTCGAGATCGGCTCGGTCTTGGTCGCCGATCACGTCGTAGGGAGGCGCCACGAGCATGGGCGCATCGCTTGCAAAACGTTCAGCGGCGTAACGAAGGGCTTTGAGGGGAGCTATCTCGGTCATGGCGGCGGCCTATTGTTGGAGCTGGCCTGTTACGTGGCCTGGGAGCTGGTCGTTTGTCGGGTCTTTGATCTGGGCGCGGGCACCAATGTCGGTGCGATGATGTTGCCCGCGAAAATGCAGGGACTCAATGCGTTTGTAGGCCCGCGTGCGAGCCTCTTCGAGGGTGCCGCCTTCCGCCGCCACGCAGAGCACCCGGCCGCCGCTCGTGGCGATGCCTTGAGGCAATCGGCGCGTACCTGCATGATGCACGACAACGTGGTCCTCGTGCGCGTCGAGGCCGTCGATGAGGTCTCCGGTGACGACGTTTTCCGGGTAGCCGTCGGCCGCAAGAATGACCCCGAGAGCGTGCACGCACCGCTGCGGAGGGAGCTCGGCTGGCAGCTGACCCGTGGCCGCGCCAAAGAGCAGCGAACGCCAGTGGCCCTGAAAGATGGGCATCAGAACGCAGGTTTCTGGGTCGCCGAAACGGACGTTGAATTCGAGCACCGAAGGCTCTTCGGCGTCGATCATGAGCCCGACAAAAAGCACGCCACGAAAGGGATTTCCCTCGGATTCCATCGCGCGCAGTGTTGGCTCCACGATGCGCTCCAGCACCTTCGCTTTCACCGCCTCGGTGACGACGGGTGCCGGCGCATAGGCGCCCATGCCGCCCGTATTTGGGCCTTCGTCGAAGTCACGCACACGCTTGTGATCTTGCGCGGCAGGCAATGCCACGTAGCGATGACCGTCGCAGAGCACGTGAAAGCTGGCCTCTTCGCCCGGAAGAAATTCTTCCAGGACGATGCGCGCGCCGGCCTCGCCATGCACGCGATCACGCATGAAACTGACCACCGCGGCGCAGGCTTCGTCGGTCGTTTTCGGAACCACCACGCCCTTGCCCGCGGCCAGGCCGTCGGCCTTCACGACGAGAGGCCGGTCTTGCGCGCGCAAGTAATTCAGCGCGGTTTGCGCATCGTCAAACGCGGCAAAACCGGCCGTCGGAATCCGGTGGCGCGCCAAGAATTCTTTCATGAAAATCTTGGAGCCCTCGAGGCGCGCCGCGGCTGCGCTTGGCCCAAAAGTGGCGATACCGTGCGCGCGAAGATCGTCGGCGAGGCCCGCCACAAGAGGCCCCTCTGGGCCGACAATGACAAGCTCAATTTCGTGCGTTTTTGCTGCCTGAACCACCGCCGCGAGGTCGTTCGCGGACACGGGGAGATTCGTCGCGAAAGTCTCCGTTCCCGCATTTCCGGGGGCAAGAAAGACCGTAGCACCCTCAACATACAATGTATGCGCTATAGCATGTTCACGGCTGCCTCCGCCGACGACGAGAACGCGGGCTGCCGGTGCGGTGGATTCAGGTCGTGGTTTCACGTGCGCGAGATTTTAGCACGATGCCGCTTCACCGTCGACGCCCGCACCCCGAGCCGCTAGCCTGCGCGCGTGGATCTTGTTGTTCGTCGCCCCTACTCCTCCCTCGACGCTTGGCTTCGCGAAGAGGCTCACCTGTTCAGCGCCGAGCGGGCGTGGCTCGTGGGCGTCGACGCCGAACCGGGGGTCACAGCGGAGCTCAGCATCGGCCTCCGCGGCGACGATCCGATCCTGACGGCCACGGTGCTCGTCGAGGGAATCGCTGGGGATTTTCAGGGTATACCGCTCCTCGCGGTGCGCTGGCTCGCCCTCGACGACGCCTCGCGCGACACGCTGCAAACCCTGCTTCGCGTCGACTTCCATGCGGATGCGCCCCAGAGCGATTTCGCGCTCCCGCCGATCTCATCGGCGTCGCCCATGGTCGTGCCCCTCGCAGACCCTTCGACCATGGCCATTGAGAGCGGCATCGAGTCGGTGCGCAGCGAGCCCGTCCTCGACAGCGTTTTCGCTGCCCGATTTCCCGTATCCCGTTCGCCTTCTGCGCCGGCTTCGCTCACGGGCGACCCGCTGATGCGCCTGCGGGCCCGCGCTGTTTCACTCGATGAAAAGCAGCGAATCCTGCGGCGCGGCCGTCACCTGCGCGGCGGCGGTTCCGAGCTCTAAACAGGATCGACGGCGTCGCTCGCGGCCGTGAGAAACACGCGGGCGTAGGCGCCCCGAACCGCGAACATGATCTCCTCGATTCGCTCGACGAGCATGCCCCCGGAACCTCGCGCGTCGTCGCCGCGAAACCCCAGGGATCGCGCAAGCGAATCGAGCCCCGGAGCGCCCTCTTCGACCAAACTTTCGCCGCGACCATGCACCAAGCGAAGGCGCATTTCGATCGCCCGAAGCTGAGACCAACCGTCGCGAAGGGTCGCGGCCATCTCCGCGTCCAGAATTCCCAGAACCGCTAGGGTTTCAAGAGCTTCTTCCGTGCCGCGCACGCGCAATTGCGGGTTTCGTCCATGAACCATTTGGAGCCACTGCACCACGAACTCCACGTCCACGATCGCGCCCCGTCCGAGCTTCAAATCGAAACGGCGACGCCCCGCGAGCCGTCTGTCGCCGCCCAGTTCCCGCTCCATGCGCGTCCGCAATTCGTTCACCCGGGCGGCATCGGGTGGCTCGTCGTTGAACGCCAATTGACTGCAAATTTGCTCGATGCGCGCCCCTGTGGTCTCGTCGCCTCCTACGGCCCGCGCCTTGATCAAGGCTTGCCGTTCCCACGACTGCGCAAGCCTAGCCTTGCCCTCGACGAGGCCATGGTAGATGCAGAATGCATCTATTGAAACCACGAGCAAACCTTGGCTGCCTGAGGGTCGAAGGCGCGTGTCCAGATCGTAGCCAGGTCCTTCACCATGAGGCGACGCAAGAAGCCGTACGACGCGCTGCGCGGCCCGGGCGGCCACCTGCGGATCGAGTCCTTCGTGAAGAAAAAACAGGTCGAGATCCGAGCCATAACCAAGCTCCGCTCCGCCAAATTTTCCGACCGCGACCACCGCGAGTTTTCCGTCTCGCCCGCCGGGAATCGCATCAAGAACGTGGCATGTGACCCGTCGCACGATGGCCTCCGCGATGGCGCTCAAAGCTTCGCCGACCCGGCGTTTATCGATGCGCCCCCCGAGGTCCGCCCGCGCCACAGCGAAGGTCACGCGCAGCGCCGCGCGCCGCAGGGCACCGACGAAAACCTCCGCGTCTTGGACGGGCTCGCCGCGCAACACCGCGGCACGAAGCTCCTCGTCCACGACGCCATGGGCCGCGGCCGGACGCCCGTCTTCATCGCTGGAAAGCAGGCGATCGAGCAGCATCGGGTGCGCCACGAGCGACTGGCCCAAGTACGCGCTCGCCCCCAAGAGGCCGACAAATACCTGGAGAGCCGGCCGGTCGTCCGCGAGGGTCGGGAGGTAAGCGTCAACGAAGCCCGCGCGCTGCGAAAGGTCGCCCAAAAATAGGAGGGCGCGCTCCGGGTCTGCGGAGTCGGCGACCGCGCGCACAATGGCCTCGATGCGCTGCGGTTTTTCGCGGCGTTCCCGCGCCCCAAAAGCGCCCCCGCGTTTGGCGATGCGCTCAAGAAGTTTGAGGGAATCTCCTGGCGGAACACGGCCCACACATTCTTGCCACAGGGCGAGAGCGCCCGCCTCGCTGCCGTCGAGGAGGGCGTCGATGAGCTCCGCGCCGCGGGACGGCGGGGCCGCCTGTGCCCAGGGCCGAAGGGCCGCGAAACATTTCGCGATGCGCGCGCGTGCTTCATCGACGCGACGCCGCCCGTCTGCAGCGTCAAGAAATCCGAGGGTCCGCGCGATCCGTTCCGCGCGATCGGGATCGTCGGGCCAGTGTTGAGCGGAGCGCCCGAGATCGTATTGAACGGCGTGCTCCACGCGGCGCAAAAGCGCGTAGCCGTCGCCCACATGGCGCACTTCGCGGCTCGTGGCAAAGCCCCGCCGCTCCAATTCACGTAGCGCAAAAAGCGTGGACTTTACACGTAGTTCGGGGTGACGCCCACCCCACACAAGGCACAGCCCTTGGACAAAAAATTCCGCTTCGCGAATGCCCCCCACGCCGAGCTTCACGTTGGTGCCGGTGCCGTCCACTTCGCGACGCGCCCGCGACAACATTGACTGCATTTCGTCTAGGACCCGCGGATTGACCGCCCGTGGGTAGATGAACGGAGCGATAAGTTCAAGGGCCTCGAAGCCGAGCTCACTGTCGCCGGCGACGGGGCTCGCGCGCAGCCACACAGCGCGTTCCCAAGGCTGCGCCGACGTCTCAAAATAGCGCTCGAAAGACGCCAGCGAGAGGGCCACAGCACCCTGATTTCCACTCGGTCGGAGCCTCAAATCGACGGGCCACGCGCAGCCATCGCCGGTCACTTCATCGAGGAGGGCCGTGATGAAATGGGCGACCTTGACAAAAAATTGCTGGAGGGTTGTGGACTTCGGCTCATCGCCGCGGAGACGTCCTTCGTCCGATTCGTAAAGAAAAACGATGTCCACATCCGAGATGGGGTTCAGCTCGTCTCCCCCGAGTTTTCCCATGCCGAAGACCACAAATCGGCACGGCGCACCGCTCACAAGACACGGACTGCCGTAACGCAAAGACATCTCGGCCAACGCAAAGCGATGCGCATGCGCGAGGGCGTCGCGCGCAAGACTCGAGATGAACAGCGACGAACGGTCGATGGAGAAACTTGGCCGCATCGACCATTCCCACGCCGCAGATTTGAGGCGACCTTGCCGAACAAATGCCCTTAATTTTGCAACGCAATCGGCGCGGTTCGTGGGCGTCTTCCACTCGGGAAGCGCGTCGGTCCATAAGCTCTCTTCTTCGAGAATAACCAGGTCTTGCGCGTGCCCTTCGAGCCCGCGAGCGACCGCCTCAAACGAACTCGCCAAGCCCGCTGCCAGATCGATGTGCGCCGCGGCCACCGTGCGCGAAGCCCCACGCTGCGACACCTCGATGCGTTCACGCCATTGCGAAAAGCGCGCTGCGTCGATGCGCCTGGCGCGCCTGCGCACCGACTCGGCCAGCACACTTTTGGACCGCACGGCTAGTCCACGCCCAACTGAAAAAGGGGGAACGGGCCGAGGAGAGCCACATCAATAAACACGTGCGCAACGAAGCCCGGAGCAAGCCGCCCGGTGGCCGCCGCGAGCGCGCCGAGGAGGAGCGCAAGACCCAATACAGCGCCGGGAAGGAGCAGATTCGGCGTGCCCTGAATGGCCATCACGAAGGCTGCCGGGAGGTGCGCAGCGGCAAACAGCAAAGCCGAAATAACCCAAGAGATTCGCGTAGATACGAACGCTTCAAGGGCGCGAGGCACGAGCCAACGCCAGACGGTTTCTTCGAGCGCCGCCACCGCCAGAATGCCCACGACAAACGCCGGCGAAGGGTGCGCGCCGACGGGACCTGCCTGCAAATAAATGCGAAGCAGATTCGCATCGAAGGCGCCGGAGCCGGCGAAGGTGCGCGCAGCCAGAGTCGCACCTGCCCACGCGAAAACAGCCACAAGAAACCCGTTTCGGAGGTCGCCCCATTTTGGGTACCAAGCCTCCGTCAGACGGGCCCACGGCCGCAAAGACAAGAGGCCGACGCCGAGCGCTGTCGATTCGACCGCGACGAGCGAAAAAAACACCGACGGCAACGAAGCCCGCTCGATGGCCGCGGCCCAGGCCGAGCCCAAGCCCACAAAAATAGCGGCCAACAGAGGAAAAAGACTTCGAAAATTCATCGTCGCTTGCCCCGTCTATCATGGGAGCCCGCCGGGCGATCGGCACTGTCACCGTAGACAAACCGCGGCCCGCGCCCCATGTTGCTGCGCGCATGCCCCCCATTCGCACGGATCCTCCCGCGCCCGCGTGGCGACCCCGCGCGTGGCATGTGCTGTTGCTCGTCGTGGCGTTCTTTTTTTCGATCGTCGTCCTCCGGCCGTGGTTGAACGGCGCGAGCGATGCGCACGTCATCGTCGGCGCAGCTTGGATTCTTTTCGTTGCCGTCGTCACTGTCCTAGCGGCCGTCAAAGCCGTCATTTGAGAGCCTAACGTCATGAACCGTTCCATCAGTCCCGAAGACGCGCTGCAGTCCGCCAAGGGATTTCTCGCGTCGATGGCCGCCATCGCCCTCTTGTTCTTCGTCGGCTGTTCGACGATTCACCGCGTCGATGCGGGCCATGTGGGCATTAAAGTTCGCCTCGCGGGCAGCTCGCGCGGCATCCAAGACATGCCCGTCGTGACCGGCTGGGTTTTCGTCAATCCGATCACCGAACAATTGGTCACGTTTCCGACGAGCGTCCAAAACGTCATCTGGACGGCGACGCCCCATGAGGGCCGCTCGGTCGACGAGTCGATTACGTTCTCATCGTCCGAAGGCGTGAACGTCAATGCAGACGTTTCCCTCTCGTTTCACATCGAGGCCAACCTCGCGCCCCACCTTTACGCGCGCTTTCGCCAAACCGATCTGAACGCCCTGGCCTACAGCTACGCGCGCAACACGGTTCGCGAAGCGTTTAGCGAAGTGACCTCCACGCTGCCGGTGAATCAGATTTACGGTTCCGGAAAGTCAAAGCTCCTCGCCGACGTCACCAAGCGCGTCGCCGACCGCCTCGGTACCGACGGTTTCGTCATCGATCAACTCACGATCAACGGTGCTCTCCGGCTGCCACAAAACGTGGCCGAGGCCATCAACCGCGCGATGGAAGCCACGCAAAACGCCATTCAAGCTGAAAACCGCGTGCGGCAAGTGGCGGCCGAGGCCGAGCAGGCCATTACGCAAGCGAACGGCGGAGCGTCCGCGCGTCGCCTCCTGGCCCAGGGCGAAGCCGACGCGGTCCTCATCAAGGCGTATTCCGAGGCGAAATCCAACGAAATCATTCGGCTTTCCACCACCGCCACGGTCCTTCAATACCGCGCCCTCGAACGCTGGGACGGGCGACTGCCGACGTTTAACGGGGGAGGCCAACTGCCCCTGCTCACTTTCGACGTGAGCAAACTCAATTCGGGCATGGACGACGCAACCCGAGAGAAGAAGCTGAAAGATCTGCTTTCCGAGGGCATTTCGCCACGCACCCCGGCGGCTGCGCCCGCCGCCAAAGATTCGCCCGCCGGAAATTAATATTGAGGGTTTTGCCAGCGTAGAATAACCGACTCTGCCAATTTCTTTCCATTGACACGTCGTTTATTCTGCGCTAGGCAGCGCAGTCGGAGAACGAGAGTGCAGCCATTCGGTGGCTGACCTTTGCTTGGGCACCTCGCCTCCATTAATCAGGCATCGCTGCCTCCAGCGTTTTCTCCCGCGTCGCTCAATTGCGCCCTGGAGATCCGCCTCCGCACGATACCCCTCACCCACTTCATTGGGAACCGCATGACGTTCGTAGAAGCCGCAGCTGAGGTCCTTCGCCTCGCTGGAAAGCCACTTCATTACAAAGAAATTACCGACATTGCCGTTGAGAAAGGCCTTCTTTCTCATGTCGGAAAAAGCCCCGAGGTCACCATGGGCGCGCGCCTTGCTGCGCTGCTCAAGAAAGACGACCCGGAAACCTTGCTGATTCGCGTGCGACCGGGCGTTTTCGGGCTGAAGAGCTACGACGCCAAGGTTGCGGCGCCGCTGCTCGAGGTGGCTGCTCCCGCACCCGCGCCGAGTGGCGCAGCTGGCGACGACGACGACGACGGAAACGCCGTCAATGCCCTCGATCTCGAGGCAGCTGTCCGCTCCGCCGATGCCACGCCAGCGCGCGAGGCGGCGTCGAAGAGGCCAAGTGACGACGACGACGACGACGAGAGGCCCATCCTCGCACCCGACGACGCTCTCCGCGCCGATCTGGCCGCGGGTGCCGCCGAGGTCTTCGACGACGAAGACGACGACGACCAGCCGATTCTAGGGGGTTCTGCCGCGGGTGGCGCAGATGGCGGCGCAGACGGTGGCGAGGCGGGTCGCCGTCGTCGTCGTCGTCGTCGCCGTGGTCGTGGCGGCAAAGACGGCGACGCGCCGGCCGCAGGCGCCTCAGGCACCGGTGCCGCAAGCCCGACGACGCTCGAAGGCTTTGGCCCGGGCCGTACCGATTCCGGCGACGCGGAACCGCGCGAAACGCCATCCATGAGCCCTCGGCCCATGGTGCGCGAACGGCATCAAATCATGGGCACTGGCGCGCCCAGCGCGGCCGAAATTCCTGCGGGCGACGGCGAAGATCTTGCGGGTCGCGAACTCGCCGACGCCACCGCCATCGTGCTCGCGGCCAGCGACCGCTCCGGCGGCCCAACGACCACGCGCCAAGTCGCCGAGGCCCTTGCGCGCCGCGGCAGGCTCTCCGGCGACCCAATGATGAGCACCATTCAGGTGCAGTCGGCCGTCCGCGCCGACAACGCGCGGCGCCTCGCACGCGGCGAGCGTCCAAGGTTTCGCCTCGGGGTCGGCGGCCGTTTGGGCCTCGTCGAATGGAGCCTTCCCGGCGACGTCGTGCGCCTCGAACAAGAACTCATGGTGGCAGTCGAGCGTTACCGCGAGGCCATGCGCCGGGCGATTCAGCGCCGCGTTTCAGAACTTCCCGGCGCCGCGTTCATCGAGCTCGCGCTCCTCGCCCTCGAACGCTCGGGCATGACCGACGTCCGCACCGTCAAGCGCACGGGCATCAACGGCGGAGAGTTGCACTTCTCCGGGTTGCACCAAGCCGGCGGAAATGCCGTCCGCTGCGCCATCGTGATTCGCAAAGACGGCCGCGAAATCGGCCGCGAACGCGTCATCGATCTGCGCGGTTCGCTGCACCACTACGGAGACGCGGTATCCGGCTGGCTCCTCACCAGCGGCCAGGTACTTTCCGGCGCGCGCGAAGAGTCGCAGGCCACGGGCGCTTGCCCCGTTTCGCTCTACGACGGCGCCAGCATCGCCAAACTTCTCGAAGACACCGACGTCGCCGTGCAGCGGTCCAACATCATGGTCGCCTACCCCGACTTCGAACTCTTCGACGCCCTCAAAGGCGTGTAAACTACATCCTCTTTGGCGCGCCATTTCGAAACGATAGGGCGCGCCGATGAGCCCAACGCCGGTAAGCCCTTTGTCAAGGGATTTCCGGCGTTTCCCTTTTTTCTTTGCGACCCTTGACGCAGAGCGAAACGCCGGGAATGCTACGAGCAGCGCTGGGAGAGGCGAAGGCCGCAAAACGCAGGGCCGTTTGAGGAGGGATTACCCCGTGTACCTTCACGAGAACGAACCAAAGACGCGTGGAACCTCTCGCTTTCCAGCATTCAACCGGAGGTTCGTGTTCTTATGCGCAAAGCAATAGCGGTCTTGGTCGTGGGGTCAGCGTTTGGGTCCATCTTCGCTTGCGGCAGCAGCGGGGCCGACGACGGCGGGTTTCCGGGCGGCGGTACGACCACCGACGGCGGCCGCGCCGACACCGGAACGGCCTGCACCGGTGACAAGCTGGCGTGCACGTGTACAAACCTTCCCGCGCTCCTCGACGGCGGAAAACCAGAGGGTTTCCAGTGCAAAACCGAGGCGGGCTATGGCCCCTGCGTGTGCGTCGCGCCCGCGGCGCGCTGCGGCGATGGCATTTGCCAAAATCTCGAAGACTGCTCCATCTGCAAAGTCGATTGCGGCGAGTGCCCCAAGTGTTCCGAGGCCCCCGCGTGCGACCGCGCGAAGACTCCGCCCCTCGCGTTCACGGCGCTGCCCGAGTTCAACTTGCGCTTTCAACCGACGGACCTTACGCGCGACGGCCTTAGCGAGATTCGCGCGCTAAAGGCCGAAGGCTCGCCCGCTTTTCGCGCGGTCGTGCAGGTTCTTCTCTCTCCGCCAACACCCGGCGAGGCACCCTTTTTCAGCGAGCTTCGGGGCATTCTATCCGCCGAGCCGCGGCTCTTTGGCGCAATGCAAACGGCGCTTCGCGGTGCGGGCATTGCGAACGCCGCGAGCTACCTCGCCGGGTACGCGCCCGTCCGCATTTTGCCTCGCCAAGCCGCCGATGCGAGCGGTGTTCCGTGCGGCGCCCCAAAGCTTCGCGTGCGCCTCCAACGCATCAAAGTGCTTTCGCCAGAAAACAAGCCATTTATTGGCTCCGACGGCGATAAAATTTATTGCATTTTGACCAGTGAAAGCAACGTTGGCTCGGAGATACGTATTACTCCTGTAACACCAAGGCTGAATTCCGGTCAAGACTACGCCTACTCGCTGTATGAGGGCGTTTTTTGGGGCCAAGACGTCGCACCCACGAGCTCCACGAGCGACGGCGGCGCAGGCACGATCACCTACGAAGTACCCCGCCCTCCCCGCGGCGACCTCATGCTTTCGTACCGCTGCTGGAGTCAGCACAACGACACCACGTGGACGAGCATCCTCACCGCCGCGGGCAATGCGTCGGCGCAGGTTGCGGGCGTGGCCGGCGCCTACGGGTGGGTCTTCGGCACCGCCGCGGTCATCAGTCAGGTTGCCGCCGCAGCGGTCGCCGCCGCGCAACAAGATACGGCCACCGTCTACAACGCCCAGCAAATCATCACTGAAGACAAACAGATCGGCCTGACGTACGGCGCGTCGTGGTCCGTCACCGGCGGGAAAAACGGCGCGAACTACGAGATGACCATGCAGGCCTGGGGCTGCGCCGAAAATGGCGGCGGCCGTCGCGATGCGGGCACCACGCCGTAGGCAAACGCCTGGAAACGCGCAGAATACACGCAGTTACACGCAGAATACACGCAGTTATTCGGGCGCGATCGGAGGGCGCTCAAGGCTCATCGCGTCGGCAACCGAGTCGCGGTAGGCAAGCCAGCGGGTCAACGCTTCTTCCATGGTGTTGACCAAGATGATGGCAATTTCTGAGCTATGCGGCGTATGCGTAAGAACCATATGCCATGCATCTGTTCGGTGGCTTCCCTCCACCGCTGCGTGGGCCTTGGTGAGCGCCATGCGATCCGCCGCGACGCCGTAATGCCGCACAAGAGGATGGGCGAGAACGGCCGTTTCCCCCTTCGGCCGCTTGAATGTTCCGAGGAGTTCGCCGCGGTCGTTGCGGCTGCCCTCCACAAAGATGGTGAGCAGGGCCGCGCCCACTTGCCACGGCGCCTCGCGCACGGTGGCACCGATCCAGTCGCGGTAACTGCGCGCCGCCGTGGTCAACGAACCGTCGTCGTCCGCGAAGAATGAGCGCTCAAAACCCAGGGCATCCATGAGGATCAGAAACAGTTCCGGATGGGGGCCCGAACCCGACAGTCCCCCGGTCTGCTCTTCGTAAAGATTTTCTGCCAAAGACTTTCGGACCTCAAGAATAGGCGGCGTACGACCTAAACTTGTTCCTAACAGTACGGGGAAGTCCCTCACATAGACGAGGTACTCATGGCGAAAGTGCGCGAGCAGCTGACCGCGCGAAAGGCCGGGCTCCGTCAAGTAGTGCCACGCCCAGTGCGTCTTGCGATCGAGCACCCGGAGGAGCGCCTCGGCCAAGGGCGTTGCCAGCAAATCGGGGTCAAGACGTGCGGCCATCGCGGCAGCTTCGCAAGGCGCGACGGTGCGGTCAAAAAAACGAGTCTCTCCTGCGACCCGCCCGACAAGCATGAACCCCTAGCGTGCGCTAGGTGGGAGGCGTCGAGGGGTCGTCAGGCTTCCGAGATCCGGCCCTCACGGGTCAGCCCGGCTTGCACACGGACCCCTGCGTTGCCCCCCGT
>CAMCKZ010000068.1 GCA_945875545.1 Polyangium aurulentum
CCCGGCCCGCCGCACGCCACGCGTCACGAATGCGCGTCAGAATGGCCACCATCGCGGCGACAAAACGGGCCGCCATGAGGGCTGCACCATCGGCCAACGCGATGAAAGAAAAGCCCGTGCGCGCGATGAGCAGCAGGCCCAAAATGGACACGCCCACCAGCAGCGAACCCGCGGTAGAAAACAGGGCGCGCGCGAGCTCGCCAAAGAGTTCGCCCACCTGTCCCGACGCCCCGCGCGTCCCGAAAATAACGGCCTCCGGAGCGATGACCTGAACGAGCGCCGCGGCTACAATCGCGAGCAGCAGGTCGCCACCAACGCGAAGGCCCAGAGGCATGGTGGCCACGGGTCGCAAAAGAGGCCGCGCGACCAGCAAAAGCTCGACCGGCGCGAGCCACGCCATGGCACCGAGAAGGCCCACGAGAGTATCCACCGTTCCGTGCCCTACCCCGCCAGACCAGTTGCCCGTGGGCGACGCCGCGTCTTCAAAAGAAGCGAGCGCAAGCAACAAAAAAATGGCCGACGCGCAAAGGAGCAAGGCTTGTACCTCGCGTTGCCTGCGCACGCGCGGGGCTGCGCCCGGGGAAAAAGCTGAACGTTGCTCACCGGGAGGGAGCATCGCCGTCGGGAGAAATGCCGGTGAGCGCATGGTTGCCTACATAGTAAGCAGACCGCCTACGCTTTGGCAAATTGCTGCAAAGACCATTATCTCTGCAACGCGTTCTTCCGACCGGGGCCCGGAGGGTGCTACAGAGTCGGGTCCGTCGAGGTGGAGCAAAGCATGACGAACGCTAGGTATCAACGTGGGCTGAATTCATTTTCATTACTGGGTCGCGCTGCGATCCTGGTCGGGGGCATTGCCGTCGGCACCGGGGGCCTGCAGGGCTGTGCGGTGACCGAGGGTGACGTCCACCGGTGGTCAACCACCGAGCGCGGCCCCGAAAAACTGGCGTCCGTAGTTCGGCACACCAAGTACCGTCCCGAGCTGCGCGTTTCCGCCGCAGACGCGCTGATTCGCGTGAAGCCCCGGTCTGGAAAGCGCATCGGAATCGATGGCCTGCTGTCCACCCTCGCGGAGCTCAGCGACACGGAGCGGGCCGTGGTTACGAACGGCCTCATCCCACTTTTGGTCGAAGAAATGGGCAAAGACCGTCCGCAAAAAAATGCCGATGGCACCTGGCCCCAAGACCCGTCTGTTCCCTTCAAAGACGCGGCGTTCGGCCTCATTTCCCACGAGCCTTCCCTCGTCGGAAGCGAAGACGGAATGAAGCAAAAACTCGAAGCCGCGCTGGCACTTTGGGTGCAAACCGACTTCGAAAATCGCGTCGACATCTCGTCGCAGCTGTTTGGAATCGAGCAAGTGGCGCGGTTCCTCGGCCCACAAGCTGTCAATCAACTTCCGAAGCTCCTCGACGCCCGCTCGACAAAACTCGACCGCATTTCCACGCTGATCGCCGACATTGCCAGCGCCGAAACCAAGGCGGCAGCTTCCACCCGCTTGGTCGAAATCGCGCGGTCCATCGACTCCAATGGGTGGCTCGAAAAGTCCGGCGGCGAAGACGTCAAGAAGGCCAATGCGAAGAGTGGGTACAAGCCCGATGCCGCGTCGTACGCGAAGCAGCTCGAGATGTACCGCGATCAAGAAATGGAAAAACTCTTCAGCGCGATGAAGAAAGTTGGCGGTCACGATGCCGCACTATTTGCAACAGGGTTTGCGGCAGACGCAACCAAGCCTGCAAACAGACGCAAAGCAGCTTTGGCCTCCCTTGAGGGTCACGGTTCCGAGTTGCACGCCGCGGAATCCGAAAAGATCTTCAACGTCGCCAAAGACGACAGCACCCCCGACGACGTTCGCGACCTTGCGTTTGCTCGCCTTGGTGAGCTCAAGAAAACCGACGTCGAGAAGAAACTCTATTCGCTGTTCGACAACAAACGCTGGAAGATTCGCTGGGTTTCCGCCCAGGTTCTTTTGCGCAGCCTTGACCCGGCGCAGATAGAAACCTTCCTCTCGCACCTGCCGCCAAGCGCGGCCACGACCATGGGAATGAGCGAGGCGTTCACCTACGGCGACTTGATTCGGAAACTCGAGGCCAAGGGTTCCAGCGCGGCGTCCGCAGTCAAGCCAATCGACGTATTGAAGGCCCATTTGGCCCCGGGCCCCGCGAGCGGCATGGGCGCGCGACTCACCGCCATTGGCGCCTTCTACGAAGGTCGCAAGACCGATATCGGCCTCGTGAAACCCTTCGAAGGCGACCCCACCCCGATCTCCAAATGCAAAGACGAAGACGAGTGCGGATGGGTGTGCGATTTCCCGCCGGACGACCCGAAATCGCAGCCGAAGGTCATCGGCACCATCGGTGATTTCGTGACGTTTTGCGTGATCCCGTCGATGCGAAGCAACTAACCCACCGTCGGGTCTGCCTCGCTTGCTTGATTCCACCTGCCTATCCGCACGAATGCCCGCACGAATGCCCGACCGATGACGACGGACCCGAACAAAAAATCGATGCGCACGTTTCAATGCCGAGACGTGCTCTGGGAGTCTTTTGAGCAGCTCGCGCGCGACCTCGAATGCAGCGTCGATTACCTCGTCAACGAGTCGATGAAAAATTACCTGCGGCAACGGCAGCAAGGGCCGCGTACGCCGTTTCCAGGGTCCGGCGCGAACCCCACCGCGAACCACGCAACGGGTGAAAATCTTGTCCCGCAAGTCACCGGCGCTTTTCGTTCCACCGCGTCGGCAGTCCCCGCCCTCCGGCCTGCGCGGCCCGTAGCTCCTTCTGCAGCGGGCGCACCGCCAGCGCCCGTTGGGGTTGGCGGTTCCGGCAGCGTGCCGCCGCGTGCTGGCATGCCCGGGGCACCGCCCGCACCGCCAGCACCGATAGGCCGCATTTTTCCTAGGATGCCGCCGCCCTCCGGCGTCCTCGCCCCACCGGCCATTCCCCGCACCGTGGCCGTTTCGTCGGCGCCACCCCCGCTCGCGCCCCCAGCGTTGCCGCCTAGCCATGGGTCAGCGCCTGTATTGTTTGTGTACTACGCTGGTCAGACCTTCGCGGTCACGAAAGATCGCTTCATCATTGGGCGCGGAAAGCACGCCACAGACCTGCGCCTGCCCGATCCAAACGTATCGAGGCAACACGCGATGGTCGAACTCACCGCCGAGGGTGCCGCCATCGTCGACCTCGATTCCACCAACGGCGTGGAGTTCAAAGGTGTGCGCGTCAAGCGTCACCTCATCTCGAGTGGCGATCAGTTCATCCTGTGCGGCCACGAACTGCGCTTCGAGTACCAGACGACCTAAAAGCCCGTCACAGGTTGCCGAGAATGGCCCGAAGATGGGCCCGAAGATGTGCCAAGGCCGCGCGCGGAGCAGCGGAGAAAGAGCGTTTCAACATGAGTCGCCCGGACTACCGCCCCATTCAAAATCTTACGCCTCTGGTCACCCACGAGCGCGAACTCGAGACGTGCACTTTTTGTCCGAAACTTTGTCGGAGCGCGTGCCCCGTTTCGAACGCGGAGCCTCGGGAGACGCTCACCCCGTGGGGCAAAATGAGCCTTGTGAATCACATGGCCCACGGAAGCGTACCCGTCGATTTGACCCATGGCCACGCCGCGTGGGCGTGCACCGGTTGCGGCCGCTGTTCCAAGGCCTGCGACCAGGAAATTCCCGTGGCGCAGGTCCTTCAAGATGCCCGCGCCGAACTCGACAAATTGGGCATTCGGCCTCCCGTTCTTAACAACATGAATGACCGGGTCGACGACGCCGAATCCGCCATGCGGCGCTCCGTCGAAGCCCTCGCCGACGAACCCGCGTACGACGCCACGAGCCCCCACGCGATACTTGTAGGTTGCAGCTACCATCGCCACGCCGAAGAAGAGGCGCGCCTCGCCTTGCGCGTCGTCCATGCGCTCACGGGGCATCGTCATCGCGTCGTATCAAGCTGCTGCGGGGCGTCTCTCACCGCCGCCGGCAAGACCGACGCCGCCGCCGAAAGGGGCCGCACAATGGCGACGCACCTCGGGCCTCTGAGCTCCCTTGTGGTGGTCGATGCGGGCTGCGCGCATCACCTCGTTTCTTCGCCCGTCGCAGGGCTTCCAACCCCCGTCACGTTGGTCGAGCTCGCGTCACAAAACCTCGAGCGTTTTCAGCCAGCACACGGGCTCGGCGAAGAGTCGGTTCGCTGGCACGACCCCTGTCATTTGGGGCGCGGTCTTGGGCAGTACGAGGCCCCAAGGCGCGTCCTTGGGCGAATCTTGGGGCGCAGTCCCGACGAGTTCGCCGAGCGTCGCGAACGGTCGGCGTGCAGCGGCGCGGGGGGTCTTTTGCCGCTCACCTACCCCGAGGCGGCGCGTGGCGCAGCAGGGCGGCGCTTGGACGAACACGCGGAGCTCGGAGGAGGCCGCGTCGTCACCGCGTGCGCGTCGAGTTTGCGCATGTTTCGCAAGGCCGGTGCGGACGCCGAAGATCTGGTGCGCTGGATGGCCCGCTCTCTCGGCGTTGAACGCAGGTAGACTGCACGTACTTTTACGCATCGCTCGGCACCTCACGGGGGCAAAAAAGCGCTAGCAGGCGCGCATGCGCATCGATGGCCGACGGTCCGACGAGCTTCGTGCTCCCGAATTTGTGACTGGATTTCACCGGCGTTCCGAGGGTTCGGTGCTCTATCGCGTCGGCGGAACGGTGGTTCTATGCACCGCGTCCGTTGACGAGACAGTGCCCAAATTTATGGTCGGGCGCGGTGAAGGCTGGATCACCGCTGAATACCAAATGCATCCGCGCGCCAATGCCACGCGCCAAGATCGCGACGGGCGATCCAAGGCCCTCGGCGGGCGCACGCAGGAGATTCAACGGCTCATCGGGCGTTCGCTTCGCGCGGCGGTCGATCGCCGACTTCTCGGCGAGCGAACGATCACCATCGACTGCGACGTCCTCGAGGCCGACGGCGGCACGCGCACAGCTTCCATCACGGCCGGATTCGTGGCGCTGGCCCTCGCGGTGAATAGCATTCACCAGCGTTTTCCCGTGGTTCCGCCTTGCTTGGTTGCGCCCGTTGCGGCGGTCAGCGCGGGCATCGTCGAGCCTCACGGCGCCCTGCTCGACCTCGCGTACATCGAAGACTCAAAGGCCCGCGTCGACCTCAACGTGGTGGCCACTGGCGAAGGTGCCATCGTCGAAGTTCAGGGCACCTCGGAAGGCGAGCCGGTCGATCGTGCCGCGTTCGATTTGTTGACGACGATGAGTCTGCGCGGAATTGAAACCCTGTGCACTCTGCAACGAGATGCGCTGCGCGGGGCGGGCGTTGAACTCTCCGCCCTGCTTCGCCGGATTGCGCCTCCGGAGACGGCGTGAGAGACCTTCTTCTCGCGACAACCAACAAGGGTAAACTTGTTGAATTTGCTTCACTTTTGCCAGGCCATTTGGTGAGGGTGCGGTCGGCATCCGAGGTTCTCAGCCCGATGCGCGTGGTCGTCGAAGATGGGGTGACCTTCGCGGAAAATGCCCAAAAGAAGGCCATTGCCATAGCCCGTGAATCCATGTGCCTCACCTTGGCCGATGACTCAGGGCTTGAGGTAGATGCCCTCGACGGAAAACCAGGCGTGTATTCCGCACGCTTTTCCGGAGACAAGGCCACCGATGAAAGCAACCGGGCCGAGTTGCTTAAGCGCCTGCGCCGATTGCCATCGCCGGCGGCCCCATTTTCCGCCCGTTTCCGGTGCGCCCTCTGCCTCGTGGATCCCTTCGCGGCCGAGGGTCACCAGGTGACGGAGACCGCGGGCGTGTGCGAGGGCTCGATTGTATTAGTGGAGCGGGGCACGGGGGGATTTGGCTACGATGCGGTCTTCGTGCCCGTGGGCTATTCGCAGACCTTTGGAGAGCTCTCCGCCGAAGCCAAACACGCCCTGAGCCACCGAGGCAAGGCCACCGAGGCCCTTCTGCCGCTGCTCGTTTCCTTGCTCGGCGCGACATGAAGTTGCGCCTCGATAAGAGCTCCGCGCGCTACGCGACGGTCGGCCTTGAGCTTGTCATTTCCATGCTGTTTGGCGGCTGGCTCGGGCAAAAAGGCGACGAGCAGTTTGGCTCGGCGCCGTGGCTGATGTTGTTCGGATTTATCTGCGGAATTTACACCGGTTTTCGTGCTGTTTTCCGCGCCGGAAAGCAAATGCGCAACGACTGGCAAAGCGCCGATCGAAAGCCCCCTAAGCCGTGAAATTCCCCTCTGTCTTCGTCACCGCGACGGCCATTGTTGGTGCAGTGTTGAGCGCGATTTCCTTCGCCTACGCGCCGCGCCCGTTTGCTCTCGGCGTCGTCGTGGGTGCGCTCTTGTCGGTCGCGAATCTCTGGGTGCTGGCGCGCATCGTGCCCACCGTCCTGGCACCCGGGCCCGAAGAAACCTCCACCGCGTCGGAGCGCAAGTTCTGGTCCCTCGTGGGCGCATTCAAGTTCCTCGCCATGATTGTCATCGTGGGCCTCGTCATGCGCACCGGCACGATCGACGCCATGGGTCTCGTGCTCGGAACCTTCGCGCTGCCCGCAGGCCTCGCGTTGGCAACTCGGCTGTAGAATACACGTTTCGTTGCGGGCCGTGTGCGACGTGCCTGACGTGCCCGCGGTGGCCGATTTCATCGGCAAGCGACTGCTTGAGGAACGTGAGGATTTGTGGTTTCATCGCTCCATGCCAAGCCTTGCTATCGGAACGAAACTCCCCGACGCCGCCATGAGTGTTATGACTGAAAATGGCCCCGCCATCGTGCAGCTTGCAAGCAAGCTAGCCGGTCGTAAAACGGTCGTTTTTGCGCTTCCCGGCGCGTTTACCGGCACCTGTTCCACGAAGCACCTTCCAAGCTTCATGCGTACCCTTGAGGCGTTCAAGGCCAAGGGCGTCGAAGAGATTTTCTGCGTCGTGGTCAACGATCCGTTCGTTCTCCAGGCCTGGGGCGCCGCTACCGGTTCCACGGCCGCCGGCATCACGTTGCTCGCCGACGCCGACGGCTCGTTCACCAACGAAATTGGCATGGCGTTTTCGGCCCCGGCCATCGGCCTCTACAACCGCTCAAATCGCTACGCCCTCGTGGTCAACGACGGCGTTGTCACGCACGCAAACCTCGACGCCCCTGGCGTCTGCGATCTGTCGACCGGCGAAGCGCTCCTCGCACTTCTTTAGCGCGGTCGAAGCGCTCGCTAGTTGTCCAAAAGTTCGTCGAGATTCGCCACCTCCGAAAGGGGTGCCGCGGTCGACGGAGCAACGGGATCGTCGCTCTCGGGGCTAACAAGTTTGCGCACGAGGTCCGCGCGGTTGGAGACACCGAGCTTGCCGTAAAGCCTGCGAAAGTACGTGCGAACGGTATTTTCGCTGAGGCCCACAATGGCCGAAATATTGACGCCACTGTAGCCAGCGACGAGCAACCGGGCCATCTCGCGTTCGCGGCGCGATAGGCCTTCAAGCGCGTTGTGATCCGCGTTGCCCAAGGGCTCAATCCGCATGGCGCACGCCCGCGACAGGCCCATGAATTCGCCCCGTTCAAACTTCGTGACGCTGACCAAATGCCCGAGCCGCAGGCGCGGCGGCGTCACGAGTTTTTCGCCCTTCACGCGCGACGCAATGATGGCCTCGGCGGCATTCACGATCGCGTCTTCGTCTTGCGCCACGTCTTCGAGCCAATTGAGCCCCGAGGTTCGATTCGCGCCCCACACCACGCATCGCGCGTTTCGGTCGACGACAAGTATTGTGGCATTCGAGCCCGCGAGGTTGCGCAGGGCCGCCGCTTCGCGTTGCGAGTCGACGAGCGCCAAGTGAGCGCGAAGGCCCGTCACGAGGGTCGCGGAGAACGACTCCAACGCGCCCTGCACGACCTCCGAGAGAATCCGATCGGGCTCGCGCGCACTCACGATCGCGATGCCGAAAAGCGTACCACCTTCGTGCAATAGTATGGAAAAACCCGCGCGAAATGCCGAGTCGTGGCGGCACATCTGCCCGAGCTCCGAGCGTACCCATGTTTGCGGATCGTACAGCTCGTTGAGAGCGTGGGTGCGCGTTGCGAGATGCACAAGCTCCTTCGCGACGACGTTTCCAAGCTTGGCGAGGTTGGTGGCCGCCGAGGTCGCGACATGCACGTGCGAGCCTTCGCATCGAACCCAATCCACAGGGCCATCGACTGTATCGGGTCCAACGAGAATCGTTCGGTTGGTGTCCGGCGCGATCAGCGCGAGGGCCTCCGCCACGAAACGAAGGTACGCGCCGCGAGACGCCGGTTGCACCACGAGCAGGCGAGCGCGCTCAAGGGCGAGCGGCGACGGAACGGACCCCTGGACCACCATGGGCCCATCTTCCGCTCACGGGCAAACGCCGTCAACCGTCCTGAAAGTCATCGACCTCACCGACGCCTTTGCGCAAAACGGTGGCCGGTATCGTCGTCAAATCGACCACGCTCGTTTGAACTTTTTCCATTCCGCCGCTGTCAAGAACGAGGGCGAGTCCTGCGTAACGAGCGTCCACTTCGCCCGCATCGACCATGGGATCACCATCGTCGTCGATGGCCGTCGCGGTCACGAGCGGCCGCCCGAGTTCCCGCGCGAGGGCGAGAGGGACGGCGTGATTTGGCACGCGAATTCCCACGGTTTGGCGCTTCGTTTGCGCAATTTTTGGAACCTCGCGCGTGGCCATCAAAACAAAAACATAAGGGCCCGGAACGTAACGCCGAAGCACGCGGTACTGATGATTCTCAACGACAGCGTAGCGGGCGATGTCGGACAGATCAGGGCACAGAAAAGTAAAGAGATGCTTCTTGTCCAGGCGGCGAAGGGCGCACAGACGTTCGAATCCTTTGCGGCTCGCGATGTCGCACCCAAGCGCATACGCTGTATCGGTCGGGTATGCGATGACGCCATCGCGCTCCAAGGCATCGACGGCCCGGCGCACAACGCGAGGTTCCGGATGGAGACCGTTGACCGCGAGCTGCATTCTTAGGTCGTGGAACGCGAGGCGGTCGGCGGCCGAATACGCCGGGCACCCTCGGGAACGACGGCCCCGTTGGTCGTGCGCACGACGGTCGTCGGCGAAGTCACGCGAAAGGCCGGAGCGATGAAGTGCTCGTGGGTCAGGGTTGCGCCGGGGCAGCCCGAACACGTGCCCGACAAGTGCACCTGAATCAGTGCGGGCGAAACCGCGACGATCCACAATTGCCCGCCGTCGCCCTCAACGAGGGGACTGAGCACTTCGGCGCAAATCCGCTCCACTTCGTTGACGAACTCCTGTGACATCTGCGGCGACGCTACGCCACGGCCTCCCAGAGTTCAACGGTAGTTGCGAGGGCCGAGGTCCTTCGCGTGCGGATGACACGATGCGCGCGCGCGGCGGCTCGCATTTGCCCGCATGAACTGCCCCCGTTTTTCGGTGCCTCATTTCCCTTGAACCGACGCTTGGTGCGGCGCCGTTGGAGCGGTGGGCGCGGTGGTAGAAATGCCGGCACTCAGAATAAGTTGGCGGACGCGACGGTCTGTTGCCCCCGGAGCGTTTCATTCGATATCGTGGCAGTGTTCTTCTTGGGGCTTTGGCGTTTCACCATGCGATTTCGACTCCGTTATTTGCAACACGATTTTGAGATGGGTGAGGGCGAGTTCCTCATCGGTCGCAGCCCGTCCTGCCAACTTTCCCTCGACGATCCACTGGTGTCGCGGCGCCATGCGCTGCTGATTGTCACGGCCTCCGAGGTGTCCACGGAAGATCTCGGCAGCCGCAACGGCGTGCTCGTCAACGGCAACCGCATCGTCGGCCGGCACGTCATTCAGATTGGCGATCGCATCCTCATTGGCGCTCAAGAAATGACGCTGCTGGAGTCGAAGTCCGAAGACCAACCGGGCATGACCTCCACTGCCCGCCTCGCACGACTTTCCCTCGCAAAAATCCAGATGTCTGGCCCGCCCTCGCCGACCTCCACGGTCTCGCATTTTGCCACGGCACCGCCCGCAATCTCCGGTTCTCCATCGCCCCGCGAAGACACCCTCCAGGCACCTCGCCGCGCTGTCGGTGGCCTCTCGGTCATCGCGTCGGTCGCTGAAAAATCGCTCAGCATGAACCGCACCGAGGAAGCCGAGCGCATCGTCGGTAGCTCCCTCCTCGACGTCCTCGAACAGGTTCGCGCCGGAAGCCACGTGGGCAGCGATGTCATCGACCTCGCCGCGCGCCTCGCGGCACGACTTGCGAGCGGCACGGGCAAAGGGTCGTGGGTCGATTTCGTCGTCGAACTTTACACGCGCGAGAGTCGCCCATGCCCCGCTCCCGTGATCGACGAACTGTACATCGCTTTGCGCAAAGTGCAGACCGTGCACACCGTTCCCCTCCGCGCCTACGTCGCCCGCCTTCGCGAGCGGGTGAATTCTTTCGGCCCCGCGGAACGCTTTCTTTTTCAACGTATCGAAGGCCTTGAGCGACTCGCAGGGCTTCGCGGATGACCCTGCCGGGAGCACACTCACCCTTGATGAGTATGCATGCATAGTACACGGCCCCCTGCTCCATCAATGCCTCCGCCGGGGCCATTTTCTATGCCGCCGCCGGGCTTCCCATCGATGCCCGCTTTCGCGCCGGCACCTCTCCCGCCCGGGGAGGCCACGCCGCGCGAACGCATCGATCGCCTCAAAACGATCGCGCGCAGAGCCCTCGCCCACTGGATTTCCATGGGCGCAATTGTTGCGGTGGGCTGCACCATCGCTCTCGTGATGGCCTTTCAGCAAAAGCTCATTTTTCGCAGTGAATGCCAGGTGCAATACCGCCTCGGCAAGGGCGAACACGACGAATCCGGCATCGACCGGGTCATGCATTTGGCGCCAAAGTTTCGCCAGGTTCTCACCACCCGTGCGCGCCTTGAGTCCGTCATCAAAGAGTTCGATCTCTACCCGCGCATGGTCGAAAGCCGCGGAATGGGCGAAGCCATCGACGAAGCCCGCGAGCACATCGAGGTTCGCGGGCGCGACAGCGAAACATTTTTTCTCTCCTTCGAATCCGAGTCCCGCGAAACCGCTCAGCGCGTCACGCAGCGCCTCGCCGACGACATGATTCAAGAGTTTGAGAGTCAAAAAGTCTTGGTCGCAAAACAGAAGGCCGAGTTCGTCGCCCGCGAACAAGAGCAAGCCGAATCGCGGATGGAAGAAGCGGAAACCGCCCTCTCCACGTTGGCCGCAGAACATCCCGCGATGGCAGCAGCGGTCAAGGGATCGTTGCCCGGGTCAGCGGATTCCCTCATGATCGCGCAACAAAGGGGCACCGCGCGCACTCCGAGCGCAGCGTCTGCGTTTGGCGTAAACGCCCCGGGAGAAAGCGCCAATCCTTCAGCGCCGCCCTCGGTCTCGCACCTCGTGACGCAGCTCACAACGGCCCGCGATGAAGCCGCGGCTCGCGTCGGGCGCGCGCACCAAGACCTCGACGAAAAGCGCGCTATCAACACGGAGCAGCACCCGGATGTAGCCGCGGCCCGAGGCGATTTGGCGATTGCCCAGCGGGCGTTGGACGGCGCCACGGCACGGCTCGACCACGCTCAAACGGAGGCCCACGCGGGCGCCGGCGATGCGGCCGCTCCTCGTCGCGCGTTTCGGCCATCCGCGAGACGGGATCGCGCCCCTGCCCCGGCCCTCACCGAGGCCGCGGAAGAAGAATCCGTCCAAAACGAGACTGCTCTTCGCCTCGACTTTGAGCGGGGCCTTCGGGCCGTGCGCGATGCCCGTGAGGTCTACACGCAACGTCACGATAGTATGGAAAAAGCCAAGCTAGAACTCTCCGCCGCGCGGGCGACGGCGAACGAATCCATGTCCGTTCTCGACCCCGCCAACCTCCCAACCAAACCTTACAAAGGCGGCCGCTCGAAGGTGGCCATGGGCGGCGGGCTCGCGTCGCTTATTTTCGCTCTCGCGTACGCCGTGATCGCGGTCCTCCTCGATGATCGCGTGCGCGATGCGAGCGACCTCCGGCAACTCGGCCTGCGCGCTCCCATTGGCGTCATTCCAAAGATCTCCTCCGCGCCGCGAGGCCGCCGTGGATGACGATTCCAAAACCATCATCGTCGACGCCAAGAGCTTCGCCCTGGAGGTGCGCCCCAGCGACCCCGTGCGCACGGTTCGCGTCGATGCGCGCCCTCCCAACCCGGCGCTCCTTGCGATGCTGCCAGGGGGCCCCAGCGAGGCAGCAAGCGCCCTTCGCCTCGTGCGGCAGCGGCTCGAACTTCGGCAGCCCCTCGGGCAAAAACTATTGGGGGTCGTCAGTGCGCGTGCGGGCGAGGGAAAAAGCCTGTTTTCAGCGCAACTTGCGCTCGCGCTTTCCGAGGCGCAGCGCGCCAAGGTGCTTCTCGTCGAGGCCAATTTTCTTGCGCCATCGCTGGCCAAACTTTTTGGCGTGACCGTACCGACGCACCAAGGGTTCTCGGTGCAGCTCGCGCGGCGCATGCAAAACCGCACCGATCCGTGGGTGGAGCTTGCCCTCGGCCCGAGCCTTCACGGCCTCTTCGAGGAGCCCGGTGTGGGTTACGCGCAGGCCCTCTACAGCACGCACTTTTTGCAGTCGCTCTTCTTTCTCGCACCCGCGTACGACTACGTCGTCATCGATGGCACCGCGGTTCTCGCCTCCGGCGACGCGAACGTGCTCGCGCAAGGTGTCGACGCACTTTTGGTTGTCGCCCGCAGCGGCGTCACGCGCGGCGCCGATCTCATTCAAACCATGCAGCAGCTCGGCGAGCATAAACCGACCGACCTCGTGCTCTGGGATGTGCCCGCAAGCGAGCACCGCGGGTGATTCGGCGAATCGCACAAAAACTAGAAGAAAAGCAGCTTCATCGGTGGCTCGGGCCCTGGGCAAAAGATCGCTTTTCGAGCCGGGCGCGCCACGGCGAAGCCATCACAGACGTCCTTTTTTGCCTTTGCGATCACCACGAACCCCTTTGGGGCGGCGAGCCTCGGTCGCGCGCTTTGGAACGGGTCGAGCGTTGGCGCACCTCGTACCCGAAGCTCGCGAGGGGCCTCGAAGACTCCGGCGGGCGCGGTCCGCGTCACACATTTTTTTTCCCCGGCGATCAATACGATGGCGCCTTTCTCGAGGGGCTCGGCGAGCTCGCGCAGCATGGTCACGGCGAGTTCGAAGTTCACCTTCACCACGAAGACGACACGGGCGAATCGCTGCGGGCGAAACTCGATGAAACCCTGGAAAACTTCGGTCGACACGGACTTCTCCCCGTCGTCGATGGCCAGCCCCGATGGTGCTTCATTCACGGAAATTGGTGCCTCGCCAACGCCCGCACCGACGGCCGTCATTGCGGCGTAGATGCGGAGCTGCCTCTTCTCTGGAGCCTCGGTTGCTACGCCGATTTTACCTTTCCGAGCGCGCCCGACGAAAGCCAACCAGGCCTCGTGAATGTCTTCGCGCAGCCCACGGGCGATCTCGCGCGGCGCCGTGCCTACGAAGACGCGGAGCCCGTGCGCGTGGGCACCAAACGGCGCGACGAACTCCTTTTTATTCAGGGCCCCCTCGCCCTGGCGCGCAGGCCCGGCTCCCTCGGTGTGCGCATCGAGAACGGAGATTTGCAGGGAAATGATCCGCCAACGGTGCACCGCTTTCGCACCTGGCTTAAACAACACGTGCATGTTCTGGGCCGGCCCGAGTGGTGTTTCATCAAAGTGCACACCCACGGCTCGCCGGAAAAAAATGCCTTCGCGATGCTCGGTGAACCCACGCGCCGGTTCCACGAAGACATACTTGCAGAATGCAAGCTTCGCGGGCTGCGCCTTCATTACGTGAGCGCGCGCGAACTCGTGAACGTGGCGCAAGCCGCCATGGCCGGCGCCTCGGGAGATCCGCGAGCCCACCTCGATCAGGGCACGCCGCGCGCCGCGATAGTGGGCGGGATTTAAACACCAAAAACGAAAAAGACAGGCAAAAGCCTGCCTTTTATTGACGCATGACGATGTATACCGCCTGTATGTCGAGCGTCTATGCGCGGTACGCTCAGTTAACCCTCGGCGCACAGCCCAGAACTACTTCGACCTTGCCGGCCGTTGCAGCCTTGACCTGCTCGCACCACGTGCCGAGAAGAATGACCTTCGTCGGATTTGTCGCGTTGTCGTACTGCCAGCCATTGGCGGCGTTCTTCGGAATTTCGGTGGTGCCAGCAGCCGTGGTGAACGACACGCTGACGAGGTTGGGGTCGAGCTGCTGACCCGCCGGAACCGTGAACGAGTACTCGCACGACGCCGCCATGCCGCGAACCGCCTGGATCGCCGCGAGAAAGTCCGTCGAGAGTTGCGTAGGGCTCGCCCCGGGCGTCAGCTGAAAATGGCACATGCGCGATGCATTCGAGATGTCGTTGACGTCGCAGCCCGCGCGGGCCGTACCGCCGGCCACGGCCACCTGCGCCATGAACTTTGGGTCGTACGCGGAAGTGCTCCCGCCGAGAAGGCCCACGCCCATGGAGAACGTGGCGATCGCGAGGTCGGAGGGCTGAAGGTTGGCCTGCTGGCGCGCCAAGTTGATGATCGTCGTCTGCTCCGTCGTGCCGCCGTTCGGGACGCCGTCGCTGATGAGAACGATGACCTTTTTTCCGCCGGGAAGCAGGGGTACCTCTGGCGCATACGCTGCCACGTTTGTGTATGCTGGCCGCATGGTTTCAAGCGTTGGCGTACCGCCGCTCGGCGAAGCGGTGGTGAGGCGGTTCGTGAGCAACGCCTGATGGGCCGCATCAACGAAGCGAATGGGCACCTGAATGCGCAGACGACCGCCGTTCGCGGACTCTCGGGTGTCAGAAAAGACGGTCATTCCCAGGCCAAAACTCAGATCGTTGGACGCCGCGACCCGCGAAAAAAAGTCGCTGAGGGCCGCCACCGAAGACGCCCATTTTGCGTTGCTCGACATCGACCCCGAGCCGTCAAGGACGATGAGCATGTAGACCGGCAAGCGTTGCGCCTCGGACTTGACGCCCGCACACGCCGCGTCTGGGGTCAGCGGACCGCTGTCTACTTCGGGCTGCGGCGCCCAAAAACCGTCCTCGTTCGCGCCTCCACCGCCGACGTCCGCACCACCACCAGGGCCGCCATCCGCGCCCGGGCCCGCCCCGCGCGTTAGGTCTGCGGGAGTGCTTCCAGCGCAGGACGCCGCCACGGCCCCGGCGGCGAGAAGAAACACGAGGGCCAAGGGCTGACGAAGGTTCGAAATGAATCGCATGGGTTCGAAACCATGACCCGGAGGGCCCTTTCAGGCAAGCGTCAAGGTAGTGCCACGCGCGAAACTTCGCGACCTTTCAACAATCTTGCCATGACGGAACTGCGCGGGGGCTGGGCGGACCGTTGCCCGCGATTTATCAGGCGTTCCCCGTTGGTGTACCGCGGGCTGCGAGCGTCAGCACGGTGATTTCGGCCGGCGCACCGAGGCGCATGGGCGGCCCCCAATAGCCCGTGCCCCGACTGACGTAGATTTGCGTGCGGTCGTTGACCTGCGAAAGGCCCGCCACGAAGGGCTGCTGAAGCCGAACAAGGAACATGAACGGAAACATTTGGCCGCCATGCGTGTGCCCCGAAAGCTGCAGATCAACCCCGAGAAGAGCCGCCTCTTTGACGCTTTTCGGCTGGTGCGCGAGCAACACCACGGGCCGATCCGGGTCGGCAAATCGCAGGGCAGACGTCAGGTCGTGACCGTGGCCGGGGGCCGCGCGCGCAAACTGATGGGCCGTCCAGTCGTCGACGCCTGCGAGGGTGAAGCCGTCGTCGCCGCCGACCGCCAGCGATTCGTTGCGGAGTACACGTATATTCAACGTCGCCAAGTGCGCGCACCACTCGGCGGCACCCGAATAATACTCGTGGTTGCCCGTCACAAAAAAGACACCGTGGGGCGCCACGAGCCGCCGGAGCGGTGCCACGTGGGCGGCCAATGAGGCCACGGACCCATCGACCAAATCACCTGTAATAACAACTACATCGGGCGACTGCGCGTTCACCCGATCGACGACCGACGACAGGTACTCGGCACCAATTGTGGGGCCCACATGAACGTCGGTGATTTGAACGATTCGCCACACGCGCGCGCCTCGCAGTCGCGGCAATAGGACCGGGACGTGCACGACGCCGACGGGACTGCGAACGTTCGCGGCGCCCTTTGCCGCGGCCCCAAGAGCCACGACGCCCGCTGCGCCGGCGATGAGTCGCGCAAAAAATGTGCGTCGCGCGTTGTCGATGGGGGCTGGCAACACGGCGCGAAAAAAGTCAGTCACCGCAAGAACCGCCGCGAGAAAAAAGGCCACGCCCATCCACGTGAAGGCCGCCCACGCGAGGGGTTTTGCCGCATCGCGCCCGGCCGTGCGAGAGACGACCAGCGTGAGCACCATCGCGAAAAAGAGCAGAAAAAGCAGGACCGCGGCCCCTCGCTGAACCCCGAGCGGCCAAGACGGATCCCGCGCCAAGCGCATCCAAAAGTAGCGATGCAGGCCGAGCAAAACCCCGAGGACGACGGCGGCGAAAACCAACATGCGTAGAGCCAAGATCATGGAATTTTTTTCGCCTTTCGCGGCTTCTTCGCGGTGATGGTCGACGCAGCCCGCGCGTCGCAGGCGACCGCCATGCGTTCAAGGTGTTCGAGCACGAGCTTCGGCCGAAGTGTGCCCTTGAAGACATAGAGCGCCGACGGGGCCTCACTCGGCATCGCCTCGGCACTCACGCGCAGCCTTTCGCTCACGGCGAAAAGTACCGGCTCCGCAAGGCCGCGCTCCACCGCCTCAACCCTGTCCCAAACGGCTTTTCGGCTCCAAAAACCGAGCAGCTCAAACGCGACGCGAAGGCCATCATCTCGTACAAAATCCAGGTCAGGAACGCATACGGTGATGCCCGCGAGGTCGACGAGGCGAGCGCCCCGCTGCGCCGTCCACCGCGAGGCCAAGAGGGGAAATCGTGTCAGCAAATCTTCCACTTCTTCGCGCGGAGGAACCTCGCCCGCGAGGCGCTCGGCCTCCACTCTCAGAGCCAACAAAGCCTCACCCTCGAGGAGAAATATTTTTGCGGAGCGGCCCTTCACCTCCGCCAAAATACGCGACGCGCCCGCCGCAATCATCGCCGGCACGAGGATGGCGTAGCGAAGTCCGTACTTGGTCGTCGCGTCGAAAAGACTTGAGGTTCCATCGATGCGAATGGCCAAACGCCCGCTCTCGTGCGGCTCCACAGAATGCAGAAGTTGGTGGAATTTCAGGGCCCGCAGGAGTTTCCGCAAGACCTCGGGCGGCGGCGCGTGAAGCTCCACGGTGATGGCTGTAGACCGCAACAATATCGCTTGAACACGGCCCACTTCCCATCGCGCGATGAGCGGCCCACTTGTTGAAAAACCCACCGCTGAAAGGCGTTCTTCACGCTTGCGGTCTGCATACATCTCGCGGTCAAGGGCCTGGGCCGCTCCCGCCGCTTGCGCCCCTCCGGTCTTCTGCGCCGCGAAGGCGTCGATCACCGCGGCGCGGTCGAAACTTGCGGTGCCTTGTGCTTCCCTTCTCCATCGCGTCGCGAATTCAAAAAGAGCCATGCGGTTTGCCCTCGACGCTTCACCGTCGCGGCCTTCAAACGTCGCGGCGTCGTCGAAAACGATCGCCAATCCATCGAAAAATGCCTTGTTTCGGAACGATACGCCCTCGGCGGCGCGGGCTCGAAGCCCTTCGACCTCCGCGCGCGTTTGCCCGAGGGCCCCGAGGCCGATGCCCACAATGCGGTCCGCGTACGCGCGCACGTCTTGCATCGCCGCGTCGCTCACGCCCTCGAGCACGTGGTGGTCGCCCTTTTTTCGGAGGCGCACGAAGTCAGCGGTAAGCACTGTGCTCCCGCCTTCGCTCGCTCGTTCGGGTTTCGCTCGTGCCCGCCGTGACAAGCTCGTAGAGCACCGCGCGCTTGCCCTCGCGCTTGCGTAATACGCGGCCAAGCCTCTGTACGTGCTCCCTCACAGACCCGCTTCCAGACAAGACAATCGCGACGTTTGCATCGGGCACGTCGACCCCCTCGTTGAGAACCTTGGCCGTTGCAACTGCTGAAAATACCCCGCTCGCAAGCCCTTCGAGAATGTGCGCTCGCTCGGCTTGTTTGGTCTCGTGGGTGATGGCCGGAATGAGAAACCGGCGCGACACCGCGTACGTCGTGGCGGCGTCTTGCGAAAAAACAATGGCCCGATGGTGACGATGCCGGTCAAGCAAGTGTTCCAAAAAACTGAGCTTGGCCGAGGCAGCAAAAGCGATCTGCCGGCTCGCGAGGTAGCCCTCAAACGCGCGACGACCTGCGGGTGAACGCGCGACCGCTTGCAAAAATTGCGACCAGCCGTCGGGTGCACCGATGGGAATGCGCTCTTCGGAAATGAAGTTTCGGTAAAGCGCGCGCTCTTCGTCGTAGCGTTCGCGTTCCGCCGGCGTGAGCTCCACTTCGATGCGCTCCACATCGTAGTCCGCGAGGAATTCCCCGCTTAATTCCACGATATCGCGGCGGTACGCAATGGGGCCCACGAGGTCGGGGTAGTCGCCTTCGCGCCCATCGGAACGCTCCGGCGTCGCGGTGAGGCCCAAACGAAACGGCGCCAAACTTTGCTTCGCGGCCATCGCAAAAGAGTCGCTCGGCAAGTGGTGAACTTCATCGAAGACAAGAAATCCGAAACGCGCGCCCAAGTGCTCCATGTGCGCGTACGCCGAATCGTAAGTGGCGACCGTGATGCTCTCCACCCGGTGCTCGCCGCCGCCAAGAGCACCGATAGACATACCAAAACTAGCCGCGAGTAAGCCGCGCCACTGACGCAGTAGATCGAGCGTAGGTACGAGAACGAGGGTGGAGCGCCGCGCATCGGCCATCGCCATCACCGCCACATGGGTTTTTCCGGCGCCCGTGGGGAGAACGACGACCGCGCGGCGACCAGCCTTTTTCCAGGCCAAGAAGGCCTCTTCTTGGTACGGGCGAGGCTCGCGCCACACGGCTTCGGCGAAGGCTGTGACCTCGTAGGCCCGCGCCTGATCGTCGATCTCGATGGCCGCCTTGCGAAGGGCCAAGATGGCCCTTGCGTACGCCGATGCGGGCGCGCGCCAACAGGCCGACCGCCGGTCCCAGAGCCAGTCCGCAGAGGGAACCCAGGGCGCC
>CAMCKZ010000069.1 GCA_945875545.1 Polyangium aurulentum
CCCGTCGCGAGGGTGGCGCTGACAGAAAAAAGACTCGGTCCACGCCGGTCGTCGACGGAGGCGTTGACCCCGATGGCGACGCCGCCCTCGCGCACCAAAATACGTTCGAGGCGGGAACTCTCGCCGTCGCTCAACACCGCTGCGGCGATCTCGAGAGCGTAACGATCGTCGTCGTCGCACGGGGGCACGAGCCACCCGTCGTCGATGCGCGTGAGCTTGGCTAGCGGGTCTTGGCGCACGGTTCGACTGGCCCTCGGAGGTGCCGCTGTTTTCCCGAGGAGGGGCCCGGGTTCTGGGGCGGCGGCAATGCCCGAAAAGGTCTTCTCAACGAGGGCCCGTGCCTCGGCCACGTTCAACGCGCCGGCGATGGCCAAGATGGCGCGGTTCGGGCCGTAGTGCTGAGCATGAAACGCTTGAACCCAGGAAAATTCCGCTGAATCGAGATCCGCCATCGACCCGATAGTATCATGCGCATACGGCGGATAGTTTGCGTAAACTTTGGCCTCGAGCTCGATCGACGAGACCGCGTAAGCCCGATTCGAAACGCTCATTCGGTACTCTTCTTTGACCACCGCGCGCTGGTTTTCAAAGTTGGCTGCGGTGACCTCCAGGGCCGCAAGCCGGTCGGCCTCGAGCCACAACGCGAGGGGCAGTTCGTGCGAGGGAAGTTGCTCGTAGTACTCGGTGCGATCGCTGTTCGTGGTGCCGTTGTTGGTGCCGCCGCGCGCGGACAAATATTTGTCAAAAAAGCCGCGCGGAACATGAGCCGAGCCCTGAAACATCATGTGCTCAAAAAGGTGCGCGAAGCCCGTGCGACCCGCCGCCTCATCGCGGCTCCCAACGTCGTAGGTGATGGCGACGGCCACGGTGGGCACCGAGGGCTCGGGAACGAGAATGACGCGCAGGCCGTTCGCGAGACGAAATCGCTCAATGGTGAGCCCGAGAGCCGGCGCGGTGGGCCATGCCACCGGCGAGGCGACCGGCAACGCCGTCCTTGGCGCCTCACGCTTCACGGGCGGCGTTAAGGGCGGGGGGGTCGATGGAGTCGCAGGAACGGCCTGTGGGCCCGCGGTGATGCCTTGGCGGCCCGGCGTCGGGGTCTTTGCGGGGGCTGGACCCGCCGCAGAGGTCGAAGCGGTCGGCACCGCCGTTTGGCTCGCGCCCGCGGAAGTCTTTTTGAGCACGCGTTCGCGAACGGGGCTCGCCGCTGCGGCCTTTGCGGGAGTCTTCGGACCAGGCCGGGCCGTCGCGGTCGCGTGGGCAAATGCCAGCGCACCGGCGAGAGCAACGTACCATGGATGCTGCAGTCGGAACATCGGCGCCTCGTAACACGGGTTGCTCAATCAACGCGTGAACCACGGCCAAACTTCCCCGCGGCGACGAAAGCGGTGTGGGCCGCCCGCCAAGACTCAGACGTGCTTGGCGATCCGATCAGAAAAGCTCTGCGGCCGTTCCATCGACGAAAAGCCACCGCGATTTCGGGACGATCCATCGCTTGGCCTCGGCGCAGAGGCGACCCCGCTGCTCGAGCTTGTCGGCGGAACGCTGGCGCGCGGGCGTGCGAACGGGCACCAAGAGATCCGCAGCATGCGGGATATAAGCGTGCATTCTGCACGGAGATCATTGAAGCGTTTGTCGCCTCACTGACGACGGAATTGCGGCAGCGAGCCAAGCGGCAACTCGGTCTGTCGAGCGTGAGCAAAGCGCACGCGGGACTTGTAACCTTCGTGCAGCGAAGTGATGGTGCGCTGCGGCTGAACGTGCACCTGCACACGCTGGCTCTCGATGGGGTGTACGTCCGAAACACAGGCGGAAAGCTGGAGTTTCACGCGCTCGCGCGCCCGCTTTAATGGCGACGGCGGAGGTCTATGCAGTGGCAAAGCGGATGAACGCTGCGCAGCAGGAGCGCGGCTTCGCTTTTGTACGGCTGGAGAGCACGGCGTGCGTACGTCAATGGGTGTGTACTTTGGCGTCGCCGTTCGTGGCGGAGGTTGGGGGCGTGAACATCCACGCGGGGGTGGCGGTGCGAGGGCGCGATCGCTCCCGATCGCCAGGCTTTGGAGCGACTTTGCCGCTATGTGACGCGTCCACCGATCGCCCTCGAGAGGCTCACGGAGCGAGACGACGGATGTGTGGAGTATGCGTTTCGTAAGCCGTGGCGCGACGGGACGCGGGCAGTGGTGCTGACGGCGGAAGATCTGCTTGCGCGTTTGTGCGCGATGGTGCCGCCGCCGCGTTTCCACCTGACGCGTTACGCGGGCGTGCTTGCCTCGAACGCGGCACTGCGGGCGGAGGTGGTGACTGGTGGCGCGAAGAAAGCGGCGTGCTTGCATCAGCAAGATTGTCCCGAAGGACCGATGCAAGGCGAGCTATTCGGCGAGGAGCGGGCGCAGCTTATCGAGGAAAACGACTCAGAAAAGAAGCCAACGCGGCACCCATGGGCGTGGCTCTTGAAGCGAGTCTTCGCAGTGGAGGTTCTCGTCTGCGTGCATTGTGCAGGCAAATTGCGCCTCGTGGAGATCGCGACGGAGGCCACGGCGATCAAGCGGATCATTCAAGACGAGCGACGCAGGCGAGGGAAGCCCGTGAGCGAGATGGAGGCCCGGGGGCCACCGCGAGGACCGCCGGGTCAGCCCGCCCGCGAGGACCGCTCGCGTTTCGGTGAGGGAGACCGAGTGACGCTGCGGGACTTCGCGGGAGCGAAGCGGCCGGCGGTTGGGGGAGAGTGCGGCCTGAGTTTGGGAAAGCGGTGTTCGAGGAGGGAAAACGCTCGCGGAATGGACGCTGCGGGCGGTCGACGCTTCGCGCGCGGATCGCGATGGCCGGAAATCGAGCGAGTGGCGGGACGGTCGAAGCCGATGATTGAAGGCCTGGGGGGTGGATTCGTGGTTTGAATGTCCTATGCGGCGATCGTGATGGACCGCTGGAGGCGGCCGGGGCACCGCTCGTCCACCACGAAGGTGCGCTTCGGAAGGTTTGCGTATTCACGAGTCGACCGCGGAGATCACACACCATCTGCGTCGTCGTGTGGGCGCCGTCGGCGATCCGTCATGCCGCCTGGATCTTGACCTTGAGGGGGAGCCCCGCCTCCTCGACCATGGCTTGCAGCGCGAGCCGCACGAACTGGTCGCGCGAGTAGCCGAGCACCTCGGCGAAGCGCACCGCTCGCTCGAGGCTCACGCTCTTGCGGCCGTGCTCGATGTCGCAGAGGTGGGAACGCGAGATTCCCAACGTTCGCGCGAAGGAAGCTTGCGTTTCTTCTTCGCCCAGACGGATGCTCTCGAGGAGGCGCCCGAGAGTGAGTGGGCCGCCGGCGCGGGCCTCGAGGAAGCGCATCGTCGTGCTTTTGGTTTTGGCGTTAATAGTCATGCTTGTTTACCTCCTCGACGCTGACGAACTCGACCTCACCCGCGCGTATCTCGTAAATCGCGCGATACGCTCGACTGAGGCGAATGGACCGTTGACCCGCACGCGGCCCTTTCAGCGGCTCGTCGTGAAAGCCGGGAACCTTGCGGATGCTCTCGAGACCTTCTGCTTCGACGGCCTCGACCCATGCCGCGAGCTTCGTCGCGATGAACGCCGGTACGAGCCGCAACTGCTTGCGGGCACGCGCGGAGAGCACGACGACATGAATCATGAGCCCCTAGTGTACACCAGCGAGGTGAACGCGCAAGGCCGCGAGAGCGCCTGGCGGAGCGCGACCTTGTGCATCGTCCGCGCGCGCGTCGTCCGAAACGATCGCATCGGATGTGCCCGCGTCGCTCACCGGTGCATCAACCGAATAGTCGAGCAAGTCGCTGCGGACGCCTGCGCTGCCCCACGCCGGCACATCGTGAGGCGTTGCCCCAGGCCCCGCGCCCTAATACGAATTCCCGTGCGTTCAAGCGCCGCAAGGGCCACACGTAACGTGCCATCTATGCCGGATCGCGCTTGCGCGCCTGCCATTTATGCAGCATTCGCGTCACGCGGGCGCGTGATTCTTTTTTATCCCTAACGGCACAACGGACGTGGAGCGCCCCGTCGAGCTTCCGCGATTGACGGAGGCTCGCGGACGCTCTGCTCGCGCCTTGAAGTTGTTAGGGCAAGCGAATTGCGGCGCCCATTGCGGTGGTGCGCACGCGTCCGACTTAGCGCTGCGCGCAAGCGGTCTTGCACGCACCCGACGAGCTCGGTGTACTGCTGCTTGTTGGCTCGCATGGATCTCTCCAGATGCGTGTCAACGAGAGTGGGGGAACTTCACTCGCGCGCGGCGGCTGCTACATCTGTCAGCGCGGAAGCGAGGGTGGGTGCCAGCAGTGCAGCTACGGCGACAAGGACAACCAGGAGGCGCGCAAGGCCTGCGAGAAGCGCGGCTGCAAGATTGGTGGCACCAAGAGCTGCTCTGACGCAGGCAACGTCAAGTCTTGTTCGATCCCGACGCAGTCCGAGGCGAACCAGACGGCGTCGCTCGACCCCGACCTGAGCTGCCGGACGAACTGACGCCCGCAGCCTGGGCGCGGCGAGCGGACCCAGACGGCCTCAGGCCGGCCGCTCTCCGTCCGCACGCCTCACAGGTGGTGCCAAGGGCGGCGGGGTTGATGATTGCCCAGGAACGGCCTGCGGGCCCGCGGTGATGCCTTGGCGGCCCGGCGTTGGGGTCTTTGCTGGGGTTGGACCCGCCGCAGCGGTCGAAGCGGTCGGCACCGCCGTTTTACTCGCGCCCGCGCCCGCGAACGGCTTTTTGTGCACGCGTTCGCGAACAGGGCTCGCCGCAGCGGCCTTTGCGGGAGTCTTCGGAGCAGGCCGGGCCGTCGCCGTCGCGTGCGCAAATGCCAGCGCACCGGCGAGAGCAACGTACCATGAATACTGCAGTCGGAACATCGGCGCCTCGTAACACGGGTTGCCTAAGTCAACGCGCGAACGCCGCCCACAATTTCCCCGCTCGGTGAATGACGCGAGGGCCGGCCAAGACTCCGAAGCTCGCGGCGATCAGAAAAGCTCTGCGGCCGTTCCATCGACGAAAAGCCACCGCGATTTCGGCACGAGCCATCGTTCGCCCTCGGCGCAGAGGCGCCCCCGCTGCTCGAGCTTGTCGGCGGAACGCTGGCGCTCGGGCGTGCGAACGGGCACCAAGAGATCCGCCTCGGAGGCTTCGACGTGGAAGCCGTCGGCCATGCGCAAACCGAGCATAATGCGCTCTTTTACCAGCGTTTCGCCGTCGAGACGTTCCGTGCTCGCCGTCGTCGAATGCCCGGTCGTCTCCGCGGTGAAGCCCGTTCCATCGCGCATGGTACGTGCAAGCTGCATGTAACTTTCGGGCAACTTTTCGTTGAGGTACCGCACGCCCCACGCGGGCTCTCCCGGCCCTTCCATGCGCCAGAATCCGTAGGCCCCACAGCCCAACGCGAGGTATTCGAGGCCCCGCCAATAGCCTGTATTATGCACAGACTCCTGGCCCGGCACCGCAAAGTTAGAAACCTCGTAGTGACGAAGGCCGCGGCCTTCCATGTACGAATCAAGGGCCAGAAAAGCTTCGGCAGAAGTGCCCTCATCGGCCATCGGAAGTCGCCCGCGCTTGGCCAATTCACCGAAGCGCGTACCCGGTTCGATGGTGAGTTGGTAGGCGCTGACGTGGGTGAGACCGAGGTCCAAAAGTTGCCCGGCCATGGGCAAACTGGCCTCCGCGGAATGCACCGGAAGGGCGTAAATGAGATCGCCTGAAACCCGTTTAAATCCAGCAGTTTGCGCGGCTCTCAGCGCATTCATGGCCCCCGCGCCGTCGTGCAAACGGCCCAAATATTTGAGATCCTCGTCGTCGAGCGATTGCACGCCGACGCTAAGACGATTGACCCCAATCGCGCGGAGGTCGCGTGCGTGCCCTTCGGACAGGGAACTCGGGTTGCACTCCACGGTGACCTCCGGGTCGTCGATGAAATGGAGGCGTGAACGCAGGGCTTCGAGCACGCGTCCGAGGCTCTCGGAGGCCCAAAGACTCGGCGTGCCCCCGCCCACGAAGATGCTGATGAAGCGCCGCGACGCAAGGCTGTCGCCCAGCGTGGAGACGCGCGCCTCGAGCTCCGCGAGCACGGCGTCGGCGTAGGCCTCGTGGGCAATGGCGGGCCGGTCAACCTTGTAGGACACGAAGTCGCAATACGGGCATTTTTCCAAGCACCAAGGGAAGTGAAGGTACACAGTTGCGTCGCGCATAAGGCCTCTTGCGTGGTACCCCTACAACATGGGCTTGCGGCACGTGGTGCGTCTTCCAAAGTGTTTGCTCATCTTTGTGGCGCTCCATTTCCTGCTGCTGACGACGGTGCCTCGCTCCGCGGCTGCGGAGACCGCGGAGCGCACCGTGACGCTCGGCGGGCCCGGCGCAAGCTCCATCGCGCTCACGGGCGAGTGGTCGTTTGTGCCCGGCGCGTTCGTCGAAACGGTCGAACACGGCGGCGAGTCGGTGCCAACGCAAGTCGCTGAGAGCTGGGACTCCTTGACGTTTCACGATGGGCGCAAGGGCTCCGACATTCGCTTCGGCACGTATGCCCTTCGGCTCCATTTTGGGGCCGAGGCTGCCTCGGGAACGGCCCTCGCGATTGCGTTCCCCTATCAGATGCATGCTGCACGCATCGTTGTTCGAAGCGGCCCGGATCGCTGGTCAGCGGAGAGCGGAATGCCAGGTAAAACCCTCGCAGAAGAGGTGCCGCTGCATCGTCCGATTCGCGTCGATTTTCCCGCGCGCGCCGTCGTCGATGTCTTTGTGCACATCAGTTCGCACGTCGAAACCCGGCGAGGCGGCATGCGCCGCGCCCCGCATCTGGGCCTTCAGCAGGTCGTCGAACACGAGCGACGCGACGGCGAGTGGCGCGACATTTTCTTGATCGGTGCCCTTGCCCTCGTGGCGCTTTACCACGGTGCCTTGGTGGCCCTTCGGCCCCGGGAGCGCGCGCCGATTTGGTTCGCCCTGCTCGCCGCCGTGATGGCGCTTCGAACCGCTATTTTTGCGAATTTATTCGAGCTCGCGAATCCGCCGATGATCTCGTGGCTCGTGTCGCAGCAGCTCGTCTACGCAACGATATCGTTGCCCGTGATTTTCACGGTTCGCTACCTCGATGCACTCTTCAAGCATCTCATTCCGCGGGCTGCGCGTCACGCGTCGGACGTCACAGGCTCCGTCCTGGTGGTCCTCGCGTTTGTGGCCAGTGAACGCGCTTACATCGCCCTCTCCAACGCGGGCCAGCTCTACGCGTTTGCGGCCATCATGGGGCTCGCGGTCGCCTTGGTCCGGGGGCTTTTTCGTGGGGCAGATCGGCTCCTTCTTGGGGCGCTCGTGGGCTTTTTGACCCTCGCCCTCGCGGCCTTGCGCGACCTGTTTATGATGCGGCAGACGGTCCGCGAACACACCTTCCTTGCACCCTATGGGCTGCTTGGATTCATCGTGATTCAGGCGCTCGTCGTCGCGACTCAAAATGAGCGGGCGCGGCGGCACACCGAAGACCTTTTGGCGTCGATCTCGAACTTTGTACCGAAGGGATTTCTCGAGCTACTCGGGCGCGCCGACCTTTCGACCGTGCGCCTTGGCGATGCGGTGGAGCGCGATCTCACCGTGCTTTTTGCCGATGTTCGCGGCTTTACGACGATTTCAGAACGCCTCGGCCCGAAGGAAATTTTTGGCCTCTTGAACGAATGGTTTGGGCGCATCGGCCCTCACGTGCCGGCCAATCATGGCTTCATCGACAAATACATCGGCGACGCGATCATGGCGCTGTTCCCGCGCAGTGCCGACGACGCGGTACGCGCAGCCGTGGCCATGCAGCGCGAAGTCGCGACGATGCACGTGGTCTTGCCGGCGGCGAAAAAATCCGCGTTCGACAGCGTGGCGGGTACGGCCTCGGTCGGTGCGAAACGGCTGCGGATAGGCATCGGAATCCACAAGGGCGGAACAATGCTCGGAACGGTGGGCGAGAAAGGTCGCTTCGAGGCCACGGTAATTAGCGACGCTGTGAACTTGGCCTCGCGTATCGAAGGGGTGACCGCAACGCTCGGGGTGCGCGTGCTGATCTCCGGCGACGTCGCCGATCATTTGTCGCCCGAGTTCACCCAGAACCTGCGTCCGCTCGGGGCATTTTTGGTGAAGGGGCGCCGAACGCCCATCGACCTTTTTGAGGTCCTCGATGCAGAAGACGAAACGCTACGGGCGCAGAAAATCGAGCGATTTCAGCGGTTTTACGACGCAAGGCAAGCCCTTCTCGCCGGTGATGCGGAGCTTTCGGAACGGCTCTTTGGCGTTCTGGTGCAAGAGGTTCCGCACGACGGCCCGGCCCATTTTTTCTTGCGCGTGGCGCAGGGTGAAGGTGCGCTGATTCAGCGTCGCGTGGTCGTGCTTCTCGAGAAGGGCGCCGCGTCGTCCATGCCGTCCATGGCCTCGCTGGCCTCAATCTCGGGGACGCGACCCGCCCGGTGAAGAACTCCCGATGGGAACTTGCCGCAGGAATTTCGCACGTAACGAAAATCCTGTTCCGGGAGAAATACGCGGAAAAAGGCGCATTAATGACCGCGCGGCCGGCGGCGTGCTGCCCTCAAGATGTGTGCGGACCTTGGCCAAATCGCCACGTTCCCGTTACACTTGAAGCTCAGTGAAGTCCTTTCCGATGCTCACATCTGCCGATCTGGTTGATCGGATTCGAGCTTACCAGCCCGCCGTCGACGCGCAGATGATCACGATGGCCTACGCGTACAGCGAGCAGGCGCACGCGGGGCAACAGCGTAAATCGGGCGATCCGTATTTTGTTCATCCGGTGAGCGTCGCGGGCATTCTCACGGAACTGCGCCTCGATGCAGCGAGTGTTTGCGCGGCCCTCTTGCACGACGTCGTCGAAGATACGCTCGCGACGCTCGGCGACATCGAAGAGGCTTTCGGCAAGGAAATTGCTGATCTTGTGGACGGCGTCACGAAGCTTTCCAAAATCAATTTCACGTCGAAAGAAGATCGGGCCGCAGAGAACTTTCGCAAGATGGTTGTGGCGATGGCCCAAGACATTCGTGTCTTGCTCGTGAAGCTCTGCGACCGCCTCGACAACATGCGCACCCTCGAGCACATGAAGCCCGAGGCCCAAGAGCGCATCGCGCGCGAAACTCTGGAAATTTACGCGCCGCTCGCCAATCGTTTGGGGATTGCACGTTTCAAAACGGAGCTCGAAGATCTCAGTTTCAAGTACTTGGAACCGCAGGCCTACAGCGACCTTTCCGTGGCGGTGGCGAAGACCCAACGAGAGCGGGAGCGCTACATCGACGACGTGAGTCGGGTCATTGGGCAGCGGCTTGCGGAGCAAGGTTTTGCGGCGGAAGTCGATGGCCGCGCCAAGCATTTTTACAGCATTTGGCGTAAACTGCAGTCGCACGATTGCACCCTCGAACAGATCCACGATCTCATCGCTTTTCGCGTCATCGTCGAGAGCGTGAGCGATTGTTACGCGTGCTTGGGCGTTGTGCACTCGATGTGGACACCGGTTCCGGGGCGCTTCAAGGACTACATCGCGCTCCCAAAACCGAACATGTACCAGTCGCTGCACACGACGGTCATTGGGCCCGACAGCGAGCGCATCGAGGTCCAGATTCGAACGCACGACATGCAGCGCGTTGCGGAGCAGGGCATCGCCGCGCACTGGAAGTACAAGGAGCGTCACTCGGGCGGCGTGTCGGATGCCGATGCGAAAAAATTCGGGTGGCTTCGGCAGCTCGTGGAGTGGAAAGACGAACTCACAGACCCAGCAGAATTCCTCGAGGGCGTGAAGGTCGATCTCTTTCAAGAAGAGGTCTACGTCTTCACACCAAAGGGCGACGTCAAGGTCTTTCCGCGTGGCTCTTCGCCCATCGATTACGCGTATTCCATTCACTCCAAGCTTGGCGATCACATCGTCGGAGCTCGGGTCAACGGCAAGCTCGAAGCCCTTCGCTACAAACTTCGCAACGGAGACGTCATCGAGGTTGTGACCTCAAACTCGCAGCAGCCTTCGCGCAACTGGCTCGATTTTGTCATCACCACGCGGGCGCGCTCCCGCATTCGCAATTGGCTTCGGCAGGAAGAACGCGAGAAAAGTGTTCGCCTCGGGCGCGAACTCTTGGAGCGTGAATGCCACCGCGTTTCCATCTCGCTCACGAAGCTACTCAAGAGCGAACACGAGGTGCGACGCCTTACCGAGGCGATGAAGGTGCAAACCTTCGATGAACTTTTGCTCGCGCTTGGCTACGGAAAAATCGACGCCCACGATGTCGTCGATGCGATCGCCCCGCCGGCGGACGACGGGAAGGCCGTGGTTCCGGCTTCCATCAAAGAAAATGCCGTCGCGCGCGCGGTGCGCAAAGTCATCAATCGCGACGACAGCGCCATCGTGTTGAACGGCATCGACGACGTGCTCGTGCGCTACGCGAAGTGCTGCAGCCCGCTGCCGGGTGAAGATATCCTCGGTTTCATCACGCGCGGCCGAGGCATCACCGTGCATCGGCGCAGTTGCGCGCGCGCCTTCGACACAGACCCCGAGCGCCGCGTCGAGATCGCCTGGGACGCGAAAGCCAAGATCGATCGCGAGGTGCAAGTACGCGTCACAGCCAACAACAAGACGGGCATTCTGGCCGACGTGGGCCAGACGTTCAGCGACCTCAAGGTCAACGTCATTGAAGCCAATTGCCGCGCCGGCGACGACGGGCGCGCCATCAGTTTGTTCACGTTCAATTGCGGCGACATGAACAAGCTTCGAGACGTGATGAAAGCTCTCGGCAAGGTACGCGGCGTGACCGCGGTGGAGCGTCTTTAGGGCTCTTTTTGCTGGTATCGAGGCCAGTACGAAAGCGTATTACGCTACCAAGCTCGCGTCTGCGAGAGTGGCGCACACCGTGAGGATGTTGTCTTGGGCAAGGTCTGACGACAGCTGGCAGTTGCCCTCAACGGCAATCCGCAAGAGGCCCATGCTGCTGCGCGTGTCGCTCGGCGCGACGGCGAGTTCCGAGATGCGGGCGAGGTAAGCTTCTTCAACGCATGCAAACGTGCGCATCCACACGAGATGCTCGTGTAGCCGCGCCGCCATCGCCGGTGAACTCGGTGACGACACATCGACCTCGATGATGTTGTCGTGGCCGCGCACCGCGACGCGCATGGTCTGCATGCCGTGGTCTTCCCACGCGCCGTATTTGACCGCGTTCTCCATCAGTTCGCTCGCAACGGTGCCGATGGCGACGCTCACGTCTTCGTTGAAGACGGCCCGCGCGCTGGCAATTACCGCGACGCGAAGCAACTCGATGTTGGCCCAAGCGTTCGTGACCCGGGTCTTGAAACTAAACCCGGGCGCGTTGGGCGGCAGCGAATTGGTGACCGCGTTCACAGCTGAACGACCTCAAGCTGCACGTTGTCGACGTCGTCGAGACCCGCGGCCGCGAAGGCTACGAAAAAGGTTTTCTGCCAACGCTTTTCTTCCGTGTAGCGCATCACGAGAACGATCGGCCGGCCTCGGAGTGAGCGAACCGCTCGGAGGATGACCGAAATGGTGGCCGAGTTAAAAAAGTCGAGATGTTGGAACGAGAAGATCAGTTTTTTCTTGCCGGCGGCGGCGAGGTCGGCGGCCATCTGAAGCACCGGGCCCAGCTCTTTATCAGGGCTCGGCGAGTTGCTCTTGCCCAGCCAGCGCACCACGATGCCCCCGCGCTCCGCCGGGTCTTCGTCGGTGACAATGATCTGCAGCTCGCCGAGTTGGTGGTCTTCAATCATGCCTTGCTACTCCTCCGCGTCATCGTTGTGTGGGTTGCGGTCTGGGCAGGCCGCGGGCCATCGCCGAAAATGCAACCCTGCTAAGGCTAACACGATGACTTCGCCTCGTTGCGCCATTCTTCTCATCCTCGACGGCTACGGGTTTCGTGAGCCGGCAGCCGACAATGCCATCACCCTCGCGAGGAAGCCAAATATCGACGCGCTCTTTGAGGAAGCGGCGGTTGCCACCATCGGGACGAGCGGCGAAGACGTTGGCCTGCCCCCGGGGCAGATGGGAAATAGCGAGGTCGGGCACCTGAATTTCGGGGCCGGGCGCGTGGCCATGATGGAGCTCTCGCGCATCGATAACGCCGTCGCGGCGGGCACACTTCAAGCGAATTCGGTCATCGCTGACGCGGTGAAATTGGCCAAGGGGCACAAGCTCCACGTGCTTGGTCTCTTGTCCGATGGCGGCGTGCATTCATCGATTGCGCACCTGCTCGCGGTCGTCGATACGGCGGCCGCAGAGGGCGTCGAAGTGGTGGTGCACGCCTTCCTCGATGGGCGCGATGTGCAGCCCGGAACAGCGCCAAAATTTATACGTGCGCTATGCACGCATCTGACGGGTAAAGGTTCCCTCGCGACGGTGTCGGGCCGCTTCTGGGCCATGGACAGGGACCAACGCTGGGACCGCGTTGAGAGGGCATTTGCCGCTATTGTGCACGCCGATGGACCTCGCGAGCCTTCCGAGGCGGGGGCCTCCGAGGCCGTGGAGCGGTCGATCGCGAACGGCAAGACCGACGAGTTTGTTGTGCCGTTTGTCGTCGATGCTTACCAAGGGGTAGGCCCGGGCGATGCGGCCATTTTTGTGAATTTTCGGCCGGATCGCGCGCGTGAACTCGCCCGGGCGCTGTCGAGCGAAGCCTTCGAGTTCTTTGACCGCAAGGGCGGTGCGGTCTTTCCGAAGCTCGCGTGCATGGCGCAATACGACGGGTCGCTGGCGTTGCCCGTCGCGTTCCCGAAAGAGAGTTACGCGAACATGCTTGGCGAGATTATTTCGCGTGCAGGTTGCAAGCAGTTTCGTTGCGCGGAGACCGAGAAGTACGGGCACGTGACCTATTTTTTTAACGGCGGAATCGAGGCACCGTACGACGGCGAGGTTCGCGAAGTTGTGCCTTCTCCGAAGCATGTGGCGACCTACGATCTCGCGCCGGCCATGAGTTGTGCGCCCGTGGCCGCGGCCCTCGCGGCAGCCATAAAGTCAGGCGAATACCGCTTTATTTTGGGTAATTTTGCCAACTGCGACATGGTCGGTCACACGGGTGATTTGAGAGCCGCGATCGCCGCCGTGGAGGCCGTGGATGCGGGCGTTGCGGTCGTCTTGCAGGCTGCCCGCGAGGCGGGTGCGGCGATCGTCGTCACCGCGGATCACGGCAACGCAGAACAGATGATCGACCCGGGTACCGGTCAGCCCCATACGGCGCATACGACCAACCGGGTACCCTTGGCGCTCCTTCTTCCGGGCCAGGCGCGCGGCTCGTTTCACCTCCGCGAGGGCGGGCGCATCGCCGATGTAGCGCCCACCATTTTGGCCATTTTGGGGATGGATCAGCCCCGCGAAATGACTGGTATTTCGCTGCTGGTGGGGGCTTAACGTGGCCTGTTCCGGGTCTTGCGGAATCGGGGCGGCGCGCGAGGGCGAAAGGCGCCAAGCGATGGCGTCTGCGGCCCTCGCCTATCCGGGGCTCCAGTGGCGCGAGGTGCCCCTTGCACGGGCCGCGTTCGACGAGACCGAGCTGGAGGCGCTCGCCGACGCCATCGACGACGTGGTGCCGGCGTGGCAGTCGCTCCGCGTCTACGACGACGGATCGGCGACGCTGCATCTTGAGGCCCAGTTTGGAGAGACCATCGGCGACACCGCGTCGAGCCGGTTGGAGGTGTGCTTTTCGCCCGTGGGCCGGTACGCCACGTTGCGTGAAGTACAGGTAATTATTGAAGAAAATGTGCGTCGAGAGATGCCCATTTTGGGCATTTCAGACACGCGTTGGGCCGGCTGCGTGAAGGCTCTTCAAGGGCTTTTGCGCGCACGCGCGGTGACGCTGCTCGACATGGCGTTCTTGTCCACGCCCGTGAGCGAATCGGTGCAGACTGCATACGAACTTCGCTACGAGGTGCCGCTGACCTGGTGGTCGCTCCTCTTTCGGCCCGAGCCGCCGAGCTCGCTCCTGGCCTGCGACGCTGTCGCCATGGGCGCCACGGACGCCACGGTCGCCACGGTCGCCACGGTCGCCACGGGCGCGCGGCCTGAGGCTGTCACACCCCCGCGGCCGCTAGTTCTTGCTCGATGAGTTCCCACTCTTTCAGCATTAATTCGATGGTTTTTCCCAGGGCAGCTTCTTCCGCCACGAGGGCTTCAATCTGCGGCTTTGGCGTCTTTTCGAAGAACCCTGGAAAGGCGTAGACCTCGTGAATGGCGGCCTTGCGCGACTCGGCTCCGTTGATGGCGGCGAGCATGCGATCGCGGCGGATGGGCAAATCTTTGAGGCGGTTGCGTCGCCGTTTTTGCTCCTCCCAGGTTTCGCCCGGCGGACCCGCGGGCGCTGCAGCGGGCGCGGCCCCGGGTGCGGAAGACGACCTGGCGGGCGGCTCGGTCTTCTGGGCCTTTTTGACCTTGAGCACCACGGCCTCCGCGTCGAGGTGATCGTCTCCGCAGCGACTCAGGTATTCGGCGTAGGTGCCCTCGAAGTTTCGCGGACCTTCGGGCGTAACCTCCAAAATGCGCGTAGCAAGTTCCGACACAAACCAGCGATCGTGCGAGACGAAAATAATGGTGCCTACGTAGGTCTTGAGCGCCTCCACAAGTGCATGAATTGATTCAAGATCCAGGTGGTTGGTCGGCTCGTCGAGCACGAGAACATTGGGCTGCGCTGCGGCCAGGCAACCGAAAACCAGGCGGGCCGCCTCGCCTCCGGAGAGCGACGCGACGCGCTTGTTGACGTCGGCGCCGGAGAAGAGCACGCGGCCCAAATGCCCTCGCACGAACGAGGTGCTTTCCGTTGGACGGGTGGCCCACAAGACCTCGAGAACCGTCGCCTTCTCGTCGTCGAGGACTTCACGGTGGTCTTGCGCGAAGTAGCCGGGGCGCGCCTCGTGGCCCCAGCGCGAGGTGCCTTTGTCGGCTTCGACGCGGCCCATGAGAATCTTGAGGAGCGTCGATTTTCCGAGGCCGTTGGGGCCGATGACCGCCAAGCGTTCGCCGCGGCGCACCACGAGGGAGACGTCGCGCAAGACCTGCTTTTCTCCATACGATTTGCTCACCGACTCGATCGTCAAGACCTCGCGGCCGCTGGGCCTTTCGGGCGAAAACTGAAACTTTGGTGAGCGGCGCGACGAGTCGGCGAGTTCTTCGACCTCAATTTTTTCGATCTGTTTGAGGCGACTTTGAGCCTGGCTTGCCTTGGTGGCCTTGGCCCCGAAGCGCTCGATGAACAAACGCTTGTGGGCGATGATGGCCTCGGCCTTGTCGACGCCGGCCTGTTTGCGCGCACGAATGGCCTGCTTCTCGACGACGAAGGTGCTGAAGTTGCCCGTAAAAAGCGTGACCGTTCCGTAGTCGACGTCGAGGACGTGGGTGGCGACATTGTCGAGAAAACGCTGGTCGTGAGAGATCACGACGGCGCATCCTTTGTACGCCATGAGAAATTTTTCGAGCCAGCGAATGGAGAGAATATCGAGATGGTTTGTGGGCTCGTCGAGGAGCACGGCGTCGGGGCCGCCGAGGAGAACTTGCGCGAGGAGTACACGCAGTTTGAAGCCGCCCGAGAGTGTGGCGAGGGGCTGGCGATGGGCCGGAACGGGAATGCCGAGGCCCTCGAGAATGAAGCTCGCACGCGCCTCGAGGGTGTAGCCGTCGTGGGTGCGAATCAGGTCTTCGAGCTCCGCGGCGCGCTCCGGATCGGTGCCGAATTCGGTGAGTTTTCGCTGCTCGGCGAGGGCTGTCCACACGAGCGCATCCCCCGCGCACGCGACGTCGATGATGGCGTCGTCGTCGTTTAAAAAGCGGTCTTGGCGCAAGACCCCGAGGCGCGCGGTCTTGGGCAAATTGACCGAACCATCGGTTGCCGCATCGTCGCCGGCGAGGATGTTGAGGAACGTGGTTTTTCCCGAGCCGTTGGCACCGACGAGGCCGTAGCGCGAGCCGGGATTGAGCTTGAGATTGACGCCTTCAAAAAGGACACGCCCGCCGTAGGATTTGCCAAGATTTGTGGTGCCAAGCATGGAGGCGCGCACGCCTAGCGCCATTCGGCAGTCGCCCGGAGGTTAAAGACATTTTCGCGCGGCAGTCGCAGGCGATTCCACGGCAGCGCGAAGCGGTCTAGCGACGGCACGCGATGGCTCTCTTTGCGTCTCCCCAGTGGACCTCCGCGCAGCGCGCGCTCCTCACCACGCTCGCGCTCTTCGTGCGCGCGAGGCGGGATTTACCGTGGGAAAAAGAGGACGCGAGCCTCCTCCACCATCTGTCGTCGCCGGACTTTTCGTGGGACGAATACGTGGCGTTTGCCCGTCGCCACCGGGTCGTGCCCATGGTCTTCGAGGTCTTGAAAACGCGATCGACCGCGAGGATTTCACCAGCGATTTTGCACGAATTGCGAGACGAGTCGCGGCGCGGGTTGCTGCACGCGGAGGGGTCGTTTCAACGCCTCAAGTCGCTCTCCCAGAGTCTTAAGCGCGAGGGCATTGTGCATGCAGCTTACAAGGGTCCTGCTCTCTCGCTTCAGGCCTACGGAGATGTGGGCCTGCGCACTTTCGGCGACCTCGATCTCTTTGTGCCCCGCGCCGAACTCGATCGGGTTGTCGCGTGGGCAAAGCGTGAACAATACACGCTTCCCGAATGGGACTGCGGCCTCGCGGATCGCGGTTGGCTTTTGGCCCACCTTCACCATGTGTCGGCGTACCGAAAAAGTGCCTTCAGCGATGCGCATTTGGAGCTTCACTGGCGCGCGTTGCCGCCCATGTCGAGACCCGGCGCACCCACGATTGATGCTTGGCTTGAGGCCCCGCTTGACAGCGTGGATGGGGTTCCCGTGTTGCCGTGGCCCAGGACTTTTGCTGCCAATGCGGAGCACCACGCGAAGCATGGGTGGTCGCGGCTGATGCTCTTGGTCGACTGCGCGGTGAGGCCGCTCGGGCCCGGCGAGATGACGACCGCCGTGGACGATGCGCTCGGAGCCCGTGTCACGGAGGCGACGGGCGCCTTGGCCGAGGCTCTGACGAATGATGCACTCTACACAGATGCGCCAGCGTTGCTCCAACGCACGTGGCTGGCGGAGGACCCTTATCAATTTGAGGTGGGAGGGTCCTATTTGGACGCCCTGGATTCGTCCGGGGCCTGGCAGCGACGGCGGTGTCGCTTTCAGGCGGCGTGGGCGGTGGTGAATCGGAAAGAGGCGATCTACGCGGTCGCGCGGCAAGCGTACTTGGAGGCTAACGTGGCGGCGGGCCGTGTTTTTGGGCCCCGACCCAACAGTGAGTCGCCGATGCTAAAGCGTTTTCGTGAGCTATTTCGCTAGGGAGCAGCGTTGCGCAGGATTGACGCGTGCCCTCAAACGGGACTAGCTTCCAAAAGCTCAGGAGGGGTGGCCGAGTGGTCTAAGGCAGCGGTTTTGAAAACCGCCGACGGTGCAAGCTGTCCGGGAGTTCGAATCTCTTCCCCTCCGCCAAGCAGTCTTCGGCTTCGCTGTTGCGATCACGACCCTTCGAGGTACGCGAGCACGTGGTCGAGGCTTCCGTCGATGGACTTGTAAACGCGGCTTGCGGGCGACAGCGAGCGCAGCGCCGAGGCGAAGAGCTCGCGTTCGCGTGGGTTTTCGCGGATGGCAGCGCCCTCGATGAAGCTCACGTGGATGCCAAAGAGGGCCGCGTTCACCGCCGGCAAGCCCCAGGTGACTTGACGCTCGATCCGCAGAAGAAACGGCGATGGGGCTCGGTTTGCGTCGAAAGCGCGGCCTCGCCAACGCTCAGCATCGACGCCCGGCGGCGGCTCCGGGTGGTGGTTCAAGTGGTCATCGGTTGCGAATCCCCAGACAAATCGCACGTAAGGACCGCGGTGAATCATCGCGCGCACCAGGGTCTCGGCCGCCGCGTTCACCTTCTCGATGTGGGGAATCGGCGCGTGAATCGCTGTGAACGGCAGGCCGATCTTGTCTTCCGCGGCCCAGTGGCTCGGCGCGCACAAGTGAATTTCAGCGAGCCAATCGCGCCAATCCGCGCCGTCGCCCGTCGTTTGAACCACGGCCAAGTCGCATTCAAACTGCATGCAAAGTGCATCGAACGCGGAATGAAAAGGTGCCCCGTCGCCCGTGCCTGCGCGAAGCTCAAATCGTTCATCGAGCTCGATGCGATCTCCGCTGTGATGGGCATGCAGAATGCACCCATCTGCGGTCTCTTCGCGCGTGAACAGATTGGGGTGCTCGAGGCAAAGGCGCTCGACCAGAAAGGCGTTTACGGCGCTCGAAGTTTCCGCCGGCAGCTCGCGTTCGCAACCGTATTTCTGCGGCCGTTCGGCGCGGCATCGGAGCTTGTTTTCGCGGTAGCGCGGGAAAGAGGCTGTGACGTGAAACCCCTGAAAATCCAGGGCACCGTTGCCAAACGACCGCGTGATGGGGTGCAAACCCGGTGCAACCTCGTAGA
>CAMCKZ010000070.1 GCA_945875545.1 Polyangium aurulentum
TCGACTCGACTTCGACCTTGGCGTTCTCTCGCCGGGCTCGGCCCCTTCCGTCTCGCCACGAGTTCCGGCGATCGTCTTCGGTTTGAGCCTCGCGACGGCGGCGTCTTGCCGCGCCCTGCTCGGGCCATCGTGGTGCAGCCCATTCACGATGAAAATGCCCGCGTGGTGCGTCTCGCAAGTGGGCACGCCGACGTGGCATTTGGTGGCATTTCTACAAGGCTTTTTCCAGCACTTGAGGCGAACGGCATCACCCTCACCGAGATGCCAGGGAGCGGCCTTACGTACCTGCTACCCCGCACCGATCAGGGCCCGCTTTCGCTCCTCGCTAACCGCCTGCGCCTAAGCGCTGGTCTCGATCGATCGAGCCTCGTGCGCGACTTTTTGGAAGGCCACGCCCGCCCGTCGGAGACGCTCTTTGCGCCCTCGCACTGGGTTCGCGCGCTGGCTGGCGACGGCGCGCCGCCGGCGTTGATGGGCCCGTCGGCCCCGTTGCAGCCTCCCGGCACGCCCGCGATTCCGCTGCGGCTTTTGGTCTCCGCGGATCGCTCGCGCCGCATGCTCGCGCGTTTTCTTCAGCAAGAACTTGCACGCAGTGGATTTGCGGTCACGGTGGTGCCCCTCGAACTCGGAACCTTTTTTGCGAGGCTTTCCGCAGGAGATTTCGATGTGGCGCTGTTGAACATTCCCGACCTCATCGAGCCCAACGTGCTGCGCGTATTTATGCATTCTACAAGTATTCCCCCGCTCGGTTCCAATCGCGGACGCGTCCGCGATCCGGCCCTTGATGCGATGCTCGACGCAGGTTCAAGCACTCTCCCCAGGTCTGATCGCGCACGCATTTATGCCGCCGCGGAGGCGCACGTACTCGCGAATGCTTATTGGATTCCCCTCTGGCAAGAGAACGTGGTGACCCTGACGTCGCCCCGCGCAAGCAGTCTTCGCGTCGGCACCGATGGCCGCTGGCTCGGCCTCGCGGCCTTGCCTTAAGGGGTCAGAACTGCCCGTAAACGAAGGGTGCCGACTTCTGCGACGCGAAGAGGTGAATCACGATAATCGCGATGAAAAGCAGGATTCCCTGCATCGGCGTGGTGCTTCGCACGTAGTCGCGCTCGAGGTCGTCGCGAATCTTTGGGGGCGAAAAATGGAGCGCCGCGGCCACACCTAAAATGACGAGAGTCGAGGTGGCCAAGTGATCGAGGCCCCCGCGCAGATCTTTCATTTCGCGAAAGGTTGCAACGGCGTGGCGTAGCGATGGTGCGCGAAAAAAGACCCAGCCGATGCAGACAAAGTGAAACGTCAGCACGCGGCCAAGAACGCGGCGAGCGAGGCCCGGCGCTGACTTCGCGACAACCCCACGCAGGCGATCGAAATAGCGACCCATCGCGAGGCCTAGGCCGTGCCACGCGCCCCAAACGACGAACGTCCAGTTGGCCCCGTGCCACAGACCCCCGAGGAGCATGGTGATGAGCAAATTGCGCTGTGTGCCGATGAACGTGGCCCGATTTCCGCCGAGCGGAATGTACAGGTAATCGCGCAACCACGACGAAAGAGAAATGTGCCAGCGGCGCCAAAATTCTTGAAGCGAGGTGGCCAAATACGGGCGGTCAAAGTTCAGCGGCAGTTCGAAACCGAAGAGCTTCGAGCTTCCGCGGGCGACGTCGGTGTAACCGCTGAAGTCGTTGTAAAGTTGGAAGGCGTAGCCGTAGACCCCGAGGAGCACTTCGAGGCTCGAGAACCGTTCCGGATTTTCAAAAACGCGGTCCACAAGGTTGCACGCGAGGGCGTCGCCGATGACAAGTTTCTTCGCGAGCCCGCGCACAATCAGGGCCACGCCTTCGCTGTGCTGCGCGTCGTTAAAAAATGGTGCCGCGGCGATCTGCGGCAGAAACATCTTGGGCCGCACGATCGGGCCCGCGACAAGATGAGGGAAAAAGCAGACAAAAAGAAGATACTCGGCGTACTTCGAGTGAGGCTTCATATCGCCTCGGTACACGTCAATCGTGTAGCTCATGGTCTCGAAGGTGAAGAACGAGATACCAAACGGGAGAATCAGCCCGAGCGTTTTAGGATGAATCGGCGCGCCAACCATGCGGGCCACGTCGGCGAAGGCACCGATAAAAAAATCGAGATACTTGAAGAGTGCAAGTATTCCTAAATAGTAACCAACCGAGAGAAGAAGCAGTGCCTTCTTGCGCGCGGCGTTCTTCGCGCGGTGCATGGCGTGGGCCACAACATAGTCGAGGGTGCTGCCCACAAACACGATGGCGAGGCACAGAAAGCTCCAAGGCAAAGCCCCGATTGGCGGCGTCTGATCCTCCGCCGATTGGTACGTCCCGTAAAAATAAAACGCGTAGCTCGCAGCCACGAGCAGACCGATTCGCAGGCGACCCCATCGCGCAGTGGCCCAGAACGCCACAAAAAGCAGCGCAAGGAAAATAGGGTACGTCGCCTCGTGAAACAGCATCGACCGACGGGGCCGATAGCGCGCTTTTTCCTCGGAGAGACGACGATTCGGGCCACCTCGTCGTTTCGCAGCATCGAGTGGCGCACAAGACTCTTGCAGCGAGAGCGCCGCGTGCATAGTCCGGCTTTGGAAAATGGAAAGACCCGGCGCTCCTGGCGATGGCATTGAAAACGAGGCGCTCCCGGGCCCCCGTTTTCCGAAGGCCTTGGGGGCACTTGTCCTGGCCGGCCTTGGCTTGGTGCTCCTTCCTCTCGTTCCCGGCCTCGAGGCGTTGCGACTTCCGCTTCCATGGGTTCACGATCGCCCCCAGAGCCCCGCGGCGAGCGGCGCGCCCACCGACGACACGCAGACCCCGCCACCCGCACCCGTCGTGCAGGAGGGCGAGCAGGCGCTGCCCGCGAGCGAAAATCGAGAGGCCCCGGCGAATGCGCTCACCGAGGACGTGGAGTCGGCGTTCGACGACGAGCCCTCCCCCTCGCGCATCGTCCACGTGGAGCTTCTGAGGCCCTTCTACGAGGCCTTGGCACGGGTCCGGCGCAAGGAGCCTGGGGCGCGCCTTCGCATCGCGCACTACGGTGATTCCCTGGTCACCAGCGATTACGTTTCCGGCACCATGCGGCGCCGATTGCAGGAGCGGTACGGCGACGCGGGGCATGGGTTTGTGCTCATCGCGAACCCGTGGTCTTGGTACTTTCACAACGATGTCAAACACACGGCGAGCGACGGTTGGCGCGCTTCTCGGGTAGTCGGCCCCTTCGCGCCGGACCACCGTTACGGTTACGGCGCGGTTTCATTTCTCGGCAGCGAGGGCGCGCGGGCGACTTTCGCGACCGCCGACAAGGGCACCTTCGGCCGCAGCGTCAGTCGCTTTATCGTGCACTATACAAGCACCCCACGGGGCGGCGAGATTCTGCTCAAGGTCGATGGCCGCACGACTCCGGGCTTCAGTACGAGGGGTCCCGAGTCGGGTCCACGGGCGCACGTGATCGACGTGCCAGACGGCCCCCACGAACTCGAATTGCGGGTGGCAAAAGGGGGCCAGCCCCGGCTCTTCGGCGTGTCGCTTGAGCGCACCGCGGGCGGGGTTATCTACGACGCCCTGGGCATCAATGGGGCGCGGGCCAAGCTGCTAAGCAAGATCGACGGCGAGCACTGGAAAGACGTATTTTCCCTGCAAAAACCCGATCTTATCTTGCTTCAATACGGCACCAACGAGAGCGACGACCGCCTTTCTGAAGAGAGCTACGGCGCTCAACTTCGCGCGCTCGTCAAGAAGGTGAAAGATGCCGGGCAGGGCGTGCCCATTCTGATGGTCGCCCCTCTGGACCGCGCCGATCCCATTAGCGGCAAGGTGGCCAAGAGCCACGCGAACATTCCGCGAATCGTTGCGGTGCAAGAGCGCGTGGCGGCAGAAGAAGGCATCGCGTTTTGGAACACATTTGAGGCGATGGGCGGCGAAGGCAGCTTTGTCCGCTGGCTTAAACAGAAGCCATCCCTTGCGAGTTCAGACCGCGTTCATCCGACGCCCCGTGGCGCCGAACAAATTGGCCGCTGGCTGTCGTCGGCCCTCGTGATGGGCGCGAACGACCAGCAGTAACGGGCACGACTTTGCGCCGCTCCCACGCGCTATCATACGTGTGATAGTTCACGTATGATATCAGGCTGCGCTATGGCCCTATTTCTAGGGAATTACCACGTCTTTTGCGCAGCGAAATCCGCTCATGACGAGGCGAAAACTCGGACCGTGGTGCACCCGGTTTGAAGCGCGAAGGCCGTCGCCCCAGTAGTTGAACGCACCGCCGCGCAGCACGCGCTCGCACTCGTTCGGGATCGGATTGGAACCGGTGAAGCCTTCTTTGCCTTCGCGACGCAGGTCGTCTTGTGCCTTCTTGATCGCCGCGCAGTCGCCGGGTACACCCTCCGCTGCGGCGGCCCGACGGTACGCGTAGGGATCGTAAAGGTCTTCGACCCACTCCCAGACATTGCCCGCCAAGTCGTCGTGACCGTACGGTCCGCGCCCCGCCGCATACGACCCAACGCTCTCGGTGGCATCACGACCAAACGCGCGACCGAAGACCCCGTGGACGGCACCGGGTTTTTCATTTCCCCACGGAAATTTCCTCCCATCGGTGCCTCTCGCTGCCTTCTCCCATTCGGCTTCGCGTGGAAGGCGCGCTCCGCGAAATTGGCAATAGTCCCTGGAGTCAAACCACGACACGCCAATCGCCGGCTGCCGTGCACCGCGAAACGCAGCCTCGGTGCCCGCATGGTTTCGCGTCGCGATCTGGTCATCCCACGGGCGGCATTTTTTGGCGTCCACGCACGCCGCATAGGCCTCGTTGGTGACCTCTGTTTTATCCATGTAAAATGCACCGATATTTACCGTGTGCGCGGGGCGCTCATCGAGCTCGCCCTCGTCGTTGGCGCCCATGGTGAACGGGCCCGCGGGGACGATGAGCATTCCGTCGGGGTCCGGCGACGGCGCCTCGAGGGCCGCAGCAGGCACACTGGCGGACAGCGACAAAAGAACCTCGCTGCGCATCTCAGGGGACGCCTTGGGCTCTTTTGCAATGCCGGCGGGCCAACGCACCACCGCAGAAATCACAAGTAAAATGAAGGTTCCTCGCGAATACGGCTGAATCATGGATGGCCGATTGATTGTCAACGAGACCCGCTTCTGAAGCAAGAAAACGGCCACGGGAATAAGGGAGCGTTGCGATTTTTCTCGGCTTGTCGCAGGCTCTAGGGCCAATGGTTGAAGACGTGAAACCAGACAAGCGCGAGGTGGCGTTGAAGCTGCTCGAGTCATCGAGTCTCTTTATTCACCTCGACCCCCGGCGCGAGGGCGTCGTCATTCCGCCTTGGTTCAAGAATCAGGCGCAGCTCGTGCTGCAGGTCGGGCTGATGATGGCCGTGCCGATCCACGACCTCGACGTGGGCGAAGAAGGCATCTCGTGCACCCTGAGTTTCAGTCGCCAGCCGCACTGGTGCTTCATGCCGTGGAGTGCCACATACGCCTTGGTGGGTGACGATGGGCAGGGCATGGTGTGGCCGGAATGCGTGCCCAGCGAGGTTGCGCGCCAGTCCGATTTGCAGGGGCCGCCGCCCAAGCCCACGGTGCGAAAACGCGCGCCCAAGATTGCTCCGCTGGGGGCCGAAAAGGCCGAGGCACCCGCGGCCGCAGCGCCGACAACCACGGCAAAAACCAGGGCAAAAACCAAGGTAAAGCCCATGGGACCGCCGAGTCTCGCGGTTCTTCCTGGGGGCCGCAAAGACGTGGCCGTCGTCCCGCCGCGACAGGCTGCTCCTCCGCCCGCGGTGCCCGGCGCTATCCCGCCCGTGCCCGAGCGTCCGATGGCCCTCGTCCATCCAGAAACAGCTGGAAGCGCGGGCCAAGCGCCGCCCGTCGGCGACGCGCAAGCGGGGGGCCAAGACCACCCGAAGCCCTCGCCGGCTCCGGCCACCAAGACGAACCCGCTCTCAAGCCCTCTGGCGAGCCCTCTGGCGAACCGCCGTGAACGCCCCGCGTGGCTGCGGGTGGTCAAGGGCGGCGCCGACCAAACCTAGGGCGCGAACCGCGTGCATTCTGCATGCAACGGCCCGCGGTTCAAAACCCTCACGGCGGCGGCGGAAGCCCGCGCAGCCGCTCGACGATGATGCCGCGCAACGCTTCATCGACGCCGTGCAACGTTTCGACCGCGGCGTCCAATGCGGCGTCCAGCGAGCGCGCCGCTTCGGAGCCTGCTTTCTTCAAGAGTCGCGCGTCTACAAGCCCGACAATTTGCTGGTGAAGCGCCCATTCGGCCTCGCCCTCGGGAAAGCGAATGGGGATGCGCGCCAGGGCACCGAGCTTCACTTGCGGAAAGACGCGCTGCGCGGATTCTTGCACCAGCACCGCGTACAAATAGCGACCAAGGCGCGAGTTCAATACGGCCGCCGCGTAACGCACGTCGCATGGAGCACCCTCGGGCGCCGTCATGGCCAAGAGCGAATTGCGAAAGTACACAGCCCCCACTCTTTGAGCACATATAGGGTAAGCCGCTGTCTGTCTGATGACATACGAAACGACTTCGTAGCGACTTTTGGGTCGCGCAATAGCCCCCCCTCCGAGGCACACCTCGATGCGCGGGGCATTGGTGCGCCACGCACCGATATCCTTGCCTTCGAGGGCCGGGACCCACTCTTTTTGGTCATCGATCGGGGATGGCGCGATGACCCGCACCTGCTCCTTTCGGTTCGTCGTTCGAATGCCGACATCCGAGAGCCACGCCCGCAAGGAACCTCCGCGGGCGATCATTCGGTCCACGCTCGGCGGACGCTCGGGTGCCAGCCAAAGTGCCGGCAACGGGGGCTTGTGGTCCGGAGCCCTAAGCGCCCCCATAACTGTTTCGGCGAACCGTTTGAGCACGATGGTACCCGACGGCGTCGCGGCATCGGCAAAGGTCTTTTCATCGAGGCGGCGGGCCTGCACCACGGTGAATCGCTCGGCCGCGAGGGCTCGAAGATCGGCATAGCCATCCAGGTGAAAAACCTGCTCCGGCAGCACAAATGCCACGACATCGCGTGACAAAGACCGCACCGCGCTGGCGACAAACCAACTATGCAGCGCGGGCCAACGAAGCGAATGGTGGCGCGTCGTCAAGTACGCCCGGACCACAGGATCAATCGACCGCGCTTCGCGCCCCGCGAAAGACGCAAAAGGCGGATTGCCCACGACCAGATCGAAGCCGCCCGCAGCCATAGCGCTCGTGAAGACGGTTGGCCAATCGACCACGGGCACGCCGGGCAGGCGAGCCTCGGGCGGGGCATCGGCACCGAGAAGTGAATCGCCCACGTGAATGCCGGAAACGGCTTGGGCAAGGGCCGAGGTTTCGGGGAATGTCAGCGCGAGAGCCAGCTCTTCTTGCACCGCCGGATCGTCAATAATACTAATGATTACAGCGCGTTTCGCGACATCTACGGCGCGCGCGTCGAGGTCGATTCCGTGCAGCGACGCCTTCGCCAACGCGAGGCGACGGGCCAGCGATCCGTCAACCGGGGACTCCAGCACCTCCCCGGCCAGGGTGCGAAAAGCAGCCACGAGAAACACGCCCGCGCCGCAAGCCGGATCGAGAATTCGTGGCGGCCTTCCATGACTCGCGTCCGTCGCATCGAGGCCCGCTTTAACGAGCGCGAGAGCCACGGGCATCGGCGTGTAGAATGCACCTTTATTTTTTCGGTCGCCCTCGTTCCCTGCGAGTCGTCCCTCGTGGCAGGCGAAGAGCACCTCCGCCGCAGAACCGTCGAAGGAGTCAATCCACGAAGCTGCGGCGAGGGCCACCGAGCCCACGGCCTCATCAGCAAATTTCCAGCCAATTGTCTCATCGACCCCGCGCCAAACCCACCAGAATTTTGACACGACACGAAGCGCCTCAAGGGTGCGCTCCCCGCTCAGAAGGTCTTTTTCCGTCGCCGCGGAGAGCGCTCCGATTCGGCACATGAGGAGGGCTGCCACGAGGCCATCCACGAGATCATGGCCCTCCGCGTCCACGGCGTCGGCGGTCTTGTTCGGCTGCCTCACGGAGCGAACGAGTTGTGCCCGCGCCCCCTCAAGTAGACTCCTCCAGCGGTTCATCACGCATGCTTTAGTGCGACTCGCGCGAGAAGGTCAGCACCTTCATCGGCCCACCGCATCGCGTCGTCGACGGCATCGTGCACGGACTTTTCGCGAAGCATCGTCGGGGCCGACATCCCCTCGGTCAAAAACAGCGCGCTCAGGGCGTCGCGGTAGGCCTTGTGGGCCGCTTTTTCGATGCGTCGAAGCCCGCGCCGCGCATCAACAATTTCCACGTATTTTCCAGCGAAAAGGAGCGGCACGAGCTCAGCACCCCGCTGAAGAAACTCGCCCAGACAGCGCAGTTGATTGGCGAGACCCTCGGACGGTTCTTCGATGCCCAAAACCGCCGCGGCGCGGATGCTCCGGTGGGCTTGCTCGAGGAGGTCGTCGAGGGCCAGGCCGAGGTCGTGAAGGTCTTCGGTGGCGATGGGGGTGGCCAAGGGATGGCGCAGGAGGTCTTCGAGCTGGTGCACGAGAATGCTGCTGTGGGGCTCCAGGCCTTGCACCACGGTCGCCGCACTTTCCGCCGTGCAAGCCCCATCCACGAACGCGACGATCGCCCGACCGGCCTCACCCACGAGAAGCGCCTGCTTTTCGAGAATGCTGCCGGGGCGATCATCGCGAGGAAATAAGGGCCGAAGAAAGCGCGGAATAACCACTCGCCACCATGCTCCGTCAGTGGTGCGTGCGGGCCTTCTTTTTGTGCGCTGCCCTCACTTTGGACCCCTTCGCTTTCGGGGCGTCGCCGGACACTGCGGCCGCGGGCTTTGCCTTCGGAGTCGTCGCGGCGGCAGCCCCGTCGCCCTTGGTCGCGAGCACAATTTCGAGTTCATCGCCGTGACCGCGAACCAAATACTTTGGCACGCCGTCTTTGAAGACCACCGAAAGTTCCGCGCCGGACGCCACGTTGGTCACGCGAATGTTCGCAATGCGCGCGTCCTTGTCCGCGAGCGGAGAGGCCATTTCTAGCGACTTTCGCCCCGGAACGACCACGGTGAAGCCGTTGGGCTCGCTGGCCCCTAGAAGGCGGTCTACGGGCCCGTCAAGGCGCAGGCGAAGCACGTTCCCCCGGCGCACATCGACGTTGCCGAAGACGCTGGGCTCGTGGCGCGTCGGCGCGTCGTCGACCGCTGGTGCGACGGCCGGGAAAGGGGCCATGGGGCCGGCTTGATTCGCAGGGTCTGCGGCCATCGCCCCGGGCGCGTTGGCGTTGGCGTTGGCGTTGACGAGTCCCGCCGGCGCGGTGACCTCCGGAGCCGCGGGCGCGACGCTCACTTCAATGGGGGCCGCGGGAGGCTCGATGGGATCGGGTTTGCGGAGAACGAGCGACCCCAAGAGGAGCATGCCCGTCATGGCACCGGCGACCGCCATGCCCTTGCGTCCGAATTTCATTTGCTTGAGGGATACACCCATTTTTTCGGCGGTGTCGTCGCCACGAAAAACGCGCTTGCCCTCGGCCCGCAGCGTTCCGTTGGGCGGAGGCGCTGTCGTGCGAAATCCCTGGTCTTTTGCAAGCGTTACGTCCGCGGCCTTCGACTCCACGCGTTCGCTCACGGCCTTTGAGAATGCCTTCACGCGGGCCGCCACGGTGCCCATCATCGGGCCGACCTTGTCGAGACTCGCCTTCGCGTGGGACACCCAATCGGTTTCTCCAAGCAGCGGCTTTTGCGGCGTGGGATCCGTGAGATCGGTAGCTGCATTCTGCATCTTTCCTTGGCCCGTGTAGACCAGGCTGATCACGAGATGCGGAGTCTTGGAACCGGGGTCGATCTCCACATCGACCCGATCGATACGGGCTGGGCGCTTGTGCCCCGTCTCTTTTTCCTCGACCTGCAAGTCGCGTCCGAGCTGCAAAAAGGCTATCTCGCTGCCCACAATGAGCTTGCGCTCCGAGGGATGTTTGACGATGCCGCGCATCGGCCCACCGAGTCCGTCGATGTGAAGGCGCACGCGCGAGCCTGTGGCCGGCAGCCGAACGTCGTCCGATCCTTGGGCCAAAAGTGACGCGAGAATTCTCGCCTGGTCTTCGTCGACGCTGATGAACTGGATGCCGAACTCGCCGCCGTCGCCCTGATCGCGCCGCCAAACGACCTCTGCGCCCACGCTCACGACGCAGCCGTCGCCCGCGTCGAAGGTGCACGAAAGAGGCTGGCCGACCTCGGGCAAGTAAGCCGTTCGCAGGTGCATCCCTTCGCCGGAAAGGTCGATGGATCGAGCCTCAAAAGACTCACCGGAAGGACTTCCGATTTCGACATTTGCTTCAAAGGCAACACGGCGAGCAGGTTCCGCACGACGCTCAAGAGCTTGGGACATGGCGATTTTCTCCACCGCTCGGCGACCGCCAGAGCGCACCCTCTGCGATAAAGAACGTGACGTGCTTTGGCCAAATTTTCATGCCCCGAAATGACGTCGGCCCCGCGTTTCGCGGCGCCCCCTTTCGAGAGCTTGCGCGAAACACGAGGCCAACGACCCCCGCCCAGGAACAACGGAACGCCGCGAAGGCCGGCGTCACGCGCTCAATCGTTTGGAAGGAGCGAGTCGCAAGCTTTGGCTGCGTCCCACGTCGTCTGTGGGCACGCTTTTGGGTTTGCGGCGGGGGCTGCGGTGCCGAGGCCCTTCGCCTTGACCCAGTCGTTCACGTAGTCGCTTTCGAGCAACACGGAACCGCCGTGACCCGCCGCGGGATTGACGCAATATTCAATTTTGCTGAACTGCTCGGCACTGCGACCTTGCTTCAGTTTCTCCACCACGCAGGCAAAGCGGGCCGGGGGAATCGAATCGTCTTTGAGGCCGTACGCGAGCAGAATGGGGACGTCTTGGGCCTTCGCCGTGTGCACCGGATGGTCGGCCTTGTAACGCGCGAGCCACTTCTCGCAAAGCGGGAGATTTCCTGAACCGGAGCAGCTTCTTCCGAAAATGAGATCGGCGTCTTTGAGGGCCAAATTCATCTCGTCGCTGAAGAAATCAGACGCCCCACCTGCCGCGCCGGCGGGCAGTGCCGCGCCGAGCGCCGCGTAGGTCTTGGACCAGCAGATGTTCTCCACGAAGGCCTTGATGGGTGCCTGCATCGAAGGCTTGAAAAGCTTGACGCCCTCGCCCGGGCCATCCATCAATTCTGCGTGCGTGTAGTGGTACCAAATGGCACCGGGAACGCCCGCGGACTTGTTCAGCACCACGCCGGCCACCTGGATCGACAGCGGGTTAAGAGCAATACCCCAGCTGCGCTGCGTATACCACAAGGGTGCGTAAGCGGCGACCGCGACAATGGGGCCCGGAGTCGCGTAGGTATTGGCCACCTGCAACGACCCCATCACCGTGTGGCCGCCCTGCGACAGACCGACGAGCACGAGTTTATCGGCGGATGCCGCCCCGAGCGCCGCCTTCAACGGCCGCGCGCTATCGAGGTACGATCGGGCCGTGTCGTCGAGGTGCGCGTAGCCCGCTGGCAAGTTCGTGGCCTCGCCAAATTTGTACGGCGAGTAGCCCGCGTTGTCCGTCGCGACGACGGCCAATCCCTCGCCCGCAAGGGGGTATACGAGGGCCAGGTAGTCGTCGTGAACGTAGTTGCCGTCTTTGTTATCGGTCGTGACGATGGGCGTATTCTCGTGCCTCGACGGGGCACAGAGTGGAGCCCCTCCGCGGCTTCCGCGCGCCACCAGAACGAGGGGAAGTTTCTCGGCGACGGGCTTCACGGGCAGGTACATGGTGGCCACCGCGTAACCGGCCGCTCCGCCCGCGCGCGTCGTCTTGTACAATACACGGAACACGTGCGTGTCGGACTTCATGTCGCGACCTTCGTACCTGTTCGTAAAGGGCTCACCCGTGTCGGGCGTGGTCACCGATGCGATGGCCTTGAGCTCCGCCAGCATCTCCGCCGCCGTGAGGACGCCGTCGTCTGTGCACTTGATAACGGCACCCGCTGCCAGACCGGAAATGTCTCCCGGATCGCCGTACAACTCGGCCTCCGTCGCGCCGCATTTCAGGGAACCGGGGTTCGTGAAATCGGGGCCTCGGCTGTAGGTGGCACTACAGGCCACGAGACTCGCGGCACCGGCGATACCAAGAACGAGAAGGGAAGACAGAATGCTTCGATTGCGCGCAGCCATGTGGGTCACCGTTGTGAGGAGTAGAGACGTAAGAATGTCACGCGGTGGTGCCAATGTCAGCTCCCCCGGGATGACTCATTTGGTTTCGCGCGGTTCCCTCTCAAAGCGGCAGGTTTGAGTGCTTTTTTGGCGGGTTTACGTCGCGCTTTGTTGACAGAACCTCGAGGCTTTGCGCGAGGCGCACGCGCAGCTCGCGGGGCTCGATGACCTCATCGATGAATCCGAGCTCCGCAGCTTTGTAAGGATTGGCGAATTTTTGCCTGTATTCTGCAACAAATTCTGCCCGCGCCATTTCTGGGTTGGCGGCCTTCGCAATCTCCGCGCGCCGCACGATATTGACCGCGCCATCGGCGCCCATGACGGCGATTTCGGCGGCGGGAAATGCCATGTTGATGTCGGCGCGAATGTGCTTGCTCGCCATCACGTCGTAGGCGCCGCCGTAGGCCTTTCGCAGGATGACCGTTACTTTCGGAACGGTTGCTTCTGCGTAGGCAAAAAGCAGCTTCGCGCCGTGTTTGATGATGCCGCCGTGCTCTTGCGCCACGCCCGGCAAGAACCCGGGCACGTCGACGAGGGTCACGACGGGAATGTTGAAGCAGTCGCAGAAGCGAACAAATCGCGCGGCCTTCATCGACGCGTCGATGTCGAGCACGCCGGCCAAAACTTGCGGTTGATTGGCAACGATGCCCACGGGTCTTCCGCCGATGCGCGCAAATGCCGTGACGATGTTGGCGGCGTAGGCTTCGGCAACTTCGAAAAAGTCCGCGTCATCGACCACCGCGCGCGCCACGTCTTTGACGTCGTAGGGGCGATTGGGCTCGGCGGGAATCATGCCATCGAGGGCTGGAACCAAGCGGTCGATGGGGTCCGAAACCGCGCGCCTCGGCGGGTCTTCGTGGTTGTTGCACGGAAGAAACGAAAGAAGTTTTTTGACCTGGGCCAAACACGCCGCATCGTTTGGCGCGGTAAAATGCGCGACGCCGCTCTTCACCGCGTGCGCAGACGCGCCGCCCAACTCTTCTTTCGTCACGTCTTCGTGGGTGACCGCCTTGATGACGTCCGGGCCCGTGATGAACATGTACGACGTATTTTCGACCATCAAAATGAAGTCGGTGATGGCGGGCGAGTACACGGCACCTCCCGCGCACGGGCCGAGAATCGCGCTGATTTGCGGAATGACACCGCTTGCGAGGGTGTTGCGCAGAAAGATGTCGGCGTACCCCGCCAAAGACTCCACGCCCTCTTGAATGCGTGCGCCGCCCGAATCGTTTAGGCCGACAACGGGCACCCCGATTTTCATCGCGAGATCCATGACCTTGCCGATTTTTTTGGCGTAAGCGCCGCTCAAAGATCCGCCGAAAACCGTGAAATCCTGGGCGAAAACCACGATTTTTCGCCCGTCGACGGTTCCGTAACCGGTGACAACCCCGTCGCCGAGAAACACCTGTTTCTCCATGCCGAAGTCGCTGCAACGGTGGGTCACAAATCGGTCAAGCTCCACGAAACTTCCCGCGTCGAGAAGCAAGTCGATGCGTTCGCGCGCGGTGAGTTTTCCAGCCTCGTGTTGCTTCTTGATGCGCTCTGCTCCGCCGCCTTCGAGGGCTTGCGCATTGAGCTTGTGAAGGAGAGCAGTGGGAGAAACGGGCGGAATCGATACGTGCGCCATGCCCGTTCCTTACAAGAAGGCCCGGGAGTTGGCGACCGCGGCGACGATGGCGACCCGCTAGATTTCACGGGTGGAGTTATCGTCGTTCCGCCTTGTGGAATGCCGCACCGGCAACCAATCCTGCTAGCAAGGAGTCTCCGTGCATACCCTGTCGGCCGCTCATAACTTCCCCAAACCCGGCGAGATTCTTGCCGATAAATACTCCATTGAACGCACTCTCGGAGAAGGCGGAATGGGGGCGGTTATTCAGGCCCAGCACATGCTTCGCCGCGTGCCCGTGGCCCTCAAATTTATTCACCCCAACGTGGTCGCCATGCCCGGCGCGGTGGATCGTTTCTACAACGAGGCCGTCGCGGCTTCGCGCATCGCCAACGAACATGTCGTGCAGATTTACGACGTGGATCGCCTTCCGAGCGGCGTGCCCTTCATCGTTATGGAATTTTTGGCGGGCCATGATTTGGCGCAGGCCCTCGAGTCCACCCCACGGCTTGCCCTCGCCCGCGCCGTGCACATCACCATCCAAATTCTTCGCGCGCTCGCCGTGGCCCATCGCGCAGGGGTTGTTCACCGCGACATGAAACCGTCGAACGTGTTCCTCGTGAACCGCGACGGCGACCCCGATTTTGTGAAACTCGTCGACTTCGGCATCAGCAAGGTGCGGAGCGGAGACGGCACCGACGAAGCCAGCCTGACGCAGATCAATTCCACCCTCGGAACGCCGCTGTACATGGCCCCGGAACAGGCTCGCAGTGCCCGTGAGGTCGATGCCCGCAGCGATATTTATTCGGTGGGCGTCATTCTTTACGAGATGGTGTCGGGCCGCACGCCGTACATCGCTGAAACCGGCGAAATGACGGAGATTCTATACAAGCTGTTCACGACCGATCCGCCGGGCCTTGGCGATCTGTGCCCCCACCTCGACCCCGCATTTGCTGCCGTGGTCGCGCGCGCCATGAACAAGAACCCGGCCGCTCGGCACGAGAGTGCGGGCGCGTTTGCCGCCGCCCTAATGCCCTTTGCCGATGGGCGCAGCACCAACGAAATCCACCGCTTGCAGCAAGCCGAGCTCGCCGCGGGCAGCTCCGAAGCGCGAATGCGAAGTGATCGACTCGGTGCCGAATCCCACGTGCAGGTGCTCAGCTCGCGCGACTTTCTCGGCATCGACGTTCATGGATCCACGCAGCTCGGAACCGCTGTCGGCGTCGTGTCGCCGATCATCCTAGGGCGCGGCCATACAGAGGCCATCGGCGCTGCATTGCCTGCGTCCTCCGATTCCAAAACGGCGCCTACCGCGTGGGGCTCATCGCGCCGATTCACGCTGGCTGTGGGCGCCGTGGTCGTGGCGGCTCTCTCCATTGTTGCAGTTCGCGCTCTTTTTTTTCCCGAGCCTGTTTCCAAATCCGGCGAGGCACCGGGCGGCGCGGAGGCACGGGCCCAAGACGCCACGGCACCGCGGGGGCCCATCGACCCTGTTATGGAAGGTCCATATAGGGGGCCGAACCCTGCTCAAACAGGCGGTCAGAGCGCGGCTGCCCCGCCCCACGCAGCCCAAGTGCCCGCAGCTCCTGGCGCGCCATCGGGCGCGGTGGGCGCGCAAAAAAGTTCCGCCGCCCCGTCGACTGCCGTCGGTGGCGTCGGTGGCGTCGGTGGCGTCGGTACGAAAGCGGCCGGGGAGCGACCCAAGGCAGCGCCTGCGGGAAAACCAAAACTGAACGACCTCGGCCTCGACAATTAGCGCGTCGCGCGACGACTTCGGCACCGTCGTGGAGATTTGTGTCGCTCGTTCGGGTGACGTCATTTCCCGGGCGCCCGCCTTACGCTAATCGTTAGCGTCCATGCGCCCACTAGCCTCCCTTCTTTTTCTTTCGCTGGTCACCCTCGCGGGCGTCTCCATCGCCGTCCCGGCGCACGCCGCGCCCAAGAGGACCAAGGCCGCGGCCCCGCGCAAGAAGGCCCCGTCTCGCCCCGTTGCCCCCGTTGCCCCCGTTGCCGCGCCTCTGCCCGCCGCGGGCACCGATGCCCCCCCTGCCCCCGCCGTGCGTCCGTTGCGCGACGAGCTTCCCCCCGAGGCCCTCCACGACTGGGACGCGGCGCGCGAACTCTACGACGCGAAAGACTTTGAAGGCGCTTCCGTGGAATTTCAGCGGGCTTACGAGCTTTCCAAGAATCCCCGCGTCCTCTTCAACGTGGCCATTTGCCAAAAGAATTTGGCTCATTACGCAAGGGCCGTTGCGGTGCTGAAGCGCGAGCTCGCGGAGGGCGGCACGGCGCTTTCGGCGGTCGACCAGGCGCGCGTCCGCGAGGCCATCGAGACCATCGAAACTTTCGTCACCACGCTCGACCTGAACGTCAGTGAACCCAACGCCACCGTCTCCATCGACGGCCGCGAAGTGGAGGCGCGCTCGCCGTTTACAGCGCCTATCCCGATCGAAGTCGGCATACATACGATAACCATTCATAAACATGGCTTCCACGATACGACCATTACCGTTGAAGCAGCCTCTAAGCAGCCTGTTATTCCCGCAAAAGTCACTCTTGAACCGCTCGTAAGGCGCGGTATTGTCTCGGTAAACGTGGGCGGCGCGCCCCTTCCGCGCGTCCTCGTTGACGGCGTTGAAATGGGTTTTGCGCCCTACGTCGGCGAGTTTCCCATCGGCCGTCACACCATCGATGCGCGCGCGGTCGGTCACGTGAGCGCCACCGCGAGCACCGAGCTCGCGCTCGACCAACGCACCGTCGTGAACCTCGAATTGCGCGCCGAAAAACACGAGGGCCGCGTGCGCGTCGACGTGCTGCCCCTCGGTGCCGAGCTCTTTCTCGACGGCCGCGCGGTCGGCGGCAACCTGTGGGAGGGCACCTTGCCGAGCGGGGGTCATCAATTTGTCGCCCGCCGCGAAGGGTTCGAACCTCAAGCGACAGAAGTCAGCGTCGCCGACGACCAGACGCGAAGCATTCGCATCGAACTTCAGCCGCGCCGTAGTCGCCACGACTGGGTCTGGTGGACCGTGGGCACTGTCGCCGTTTTGGGCGCAAGCGCATACACCGGCTATACGCTGTTCAGACCCACCGTCATCGACCCGCAACCGGGCTCACTTAATCCCGGCATCACCTTCACCCAGTAGCCTCGTCATCGGAGACCCATGAGACCTCTTCAAGCTTTTTCCTTCGCTCGCGTGGCCTCGTCGGCCCTCGGTCTCGTCGCCGCGCTCTCCGTCGGCGCGAGCGCATGCACCGCTGATCGGCCCACAGGCATCGTCGCGGGCATGAGCACGCAGATGCTGATTCCGCGCGATCTCAAGGTCGTTCGCATCTTGGTCAAAAGCGGCGGAGAGGTCAGTTTCAACCGCCTCTACAAGGTCTACGACGGCAGCGTAACGCTCCCCGGAACGCTCACGTTTGCGCCCGCAGACGGCGAGGGGCGCGGCCAACAAATCACCCTCACGGTCCTCGGATATTCGTCCGATCCCACGATCGTCGACGAAACCGAAGAGGGCAAAGTCACCCTGGCCCCCGCCGAGGTCAACAGCCCTCGTATTCTTCGCCGTTCGGTCTTGGGCTACGACGCCGGCCGCGTGGCCTACCTGCCCGTCGCCCTGAGCTACACGTGTGTCGGTGTACAATGCACGAGTTCCACGCAGACCTGCGTTTCTGGGCAATGCGTCGACCACAACGTCAAGACGGCGGATTTGCCAACCTACGTACCAGGTTTTTTCGAGGGCACTTCGGACAGCTGTTTTGACCCCAACATTTGCATGAAAACCGAGGTGCCGGCACGCCTCGCCGATCCAAGCGGATTGAGCTTGACAAGCACCGCAGCCTCTTTCGATCGCTGCACGTTCACGGTTCCAGCGGGTCAAGACGCCTCCGGGCGAGAGCTCCCCGAGATCCCCGAGGGCACCGAGCTGAACGTTCGCGTCGTCTTTGGCCACAGCAACGCAGGCGTCGTGTCTACCTCGCCGCGCAGCGAAATCCTTGACCTCGGCCCCACGGGCTTCACCATTCCCGATCCAAAAAAGCCCGGAGTTTTTCGGCTCGCGGCAGGGCTTTGCGACCCAAGCCTGCCCGGCGTTGTCGCCGCGAATCTCGCGACCGAGGTCCACGTCGCGCCCGCCGTTATCGCCTCCAACGGGGCGCTCACCAAGAGCCCGTTTTGCACGTCAAAGCTCTCGAGTCGGAGCCTTTGCGCGAAGCCCACGGGCGCCATTGGCGACACCTGCACCGAGACGCAATTGCAGTCGTCGCCGTCCGCCATGGG
>CAMCKZ010000071.1 GCA_945875545.1 Polyangium aurulentum
CGTCTGTCGTGCGGCCCGCGGTGGTTGCGGCGGCCGCATTGCGGTAAAACGGCGATGGCGCGGGCTTGTTGTCGATGGTGACAAAGCGCCCATGTGCGTCGACGTCAGGGAGAGAGTCGGAGTCGCGGTCGACAAACGGAGCGGCCACAACGCCATTAAGTCGTGCAAATCCTCGGGGATCGCGCGCCACTATGTAACGCGACGTGCCCGTGCCCAAACGCGCGTCTTCGAGAAGAACCATCGCCCGCGCGAGTTCACTTTTGGTACGCGCGCGGCTCAATACTTGGCGTTCGCTGACGGCGTCGGTCACGGCCGAAAGGGGCTGCGCCGGGGCCTCGGACGCGGCGGTTCGGAGCTCTTGGTAGAGGGCCGCCATCGTGGCGGTGAAGGCCGGCGCGCCCTTGCCCTGGGGGTAGAGCTCGGTGCCGTTCGCGAGCGTTACCGCGGGCGAAAATAGGGAAAGGCCCGCGTTGGCCAGTTCGCGAAGACGCCCATATGCCGCCACAGGACGGGCCACGCCGAGGGCCACGGCAAGGGGCCGGTAGTCCGCGCGACCCTGGACCCGCGCGAAGGCTGCATGGGCCTCCTGGGCGTCGACGAGGGCCTCGAAAACGCGCGCCAGAGACCGCGTGCCGTTCGGCAGCGAGCCGTCGTCGTACATGGGAACGATGCGCGCCAGAAGGTCTTCCAGGGCGGCGGCGAGGCGCACGGTCGAATGGCCCTCGGGTAGGTCGCAAGTCTTTGTATTCTCAGGGTTTTTGAGGTCTCGTGCGGGCACAAGATTTTCCCCCGGAAAGATCGAATCGAAGGCTCGAATGAGCTCGGGCCGGTGGCCAAAAAGAGCCTCGACGCGGGCCACCATTTGCCGCCGATGCTCCGTTTGATCCGCGAGGCTCACGGCCGCGCCATCGAGGTTGCGCGCGCCGTCGATGAGGTCCGGGAGAGCGGCTCCGTCGACGTTCACGACGTCGGCGAAAGTTCCGTCGGCGCGCCTGTGGCAGCCGTCGACAAACGACAGGCCGTAGACGTCTTCGGTCAGGGCCTGCGCTCCGAGGCGATCGCAGATAACCCCGTAAAGTTCCTCGCCGATCGTGCCTCGTGGCGGCCGCGCGGGCACCTCCTGATCGCCTCCGGCGCAGCCCAAAGCGGGCACCACGAGCGTGGCAAGGATTCCGAAGGCAAGAGACGTGCGACGGGCCGAGGTCATGGGTTGCTCCAGGTCCGAAACCCTAGCACTGATGACGCCGCCGAACGCGCGGGAAGACGACGGCCTTGCCCGGAAGGTTCTTCACGCGGTGGCGGGGGCCGCGTCGGTGTTGGGTGCCAATGTGGAGAGGCCGAGCGTTCGCAGCAAGTCGAGGTCGGCGGCTTCCTCGGGGTTCGCCGTTGTCAAGAGCTTTTCTCCATAAAAGATGGAATTTGCCCCAGCAAACATGCACATGGCCTGCGCCTCGCGCGAGAGGGTCGAGCGGCCTGCAGACAGGCGTACCCGCGCATGCGGCATCACAATTCTTGCGACGGCGATCATGCGCACGAGGTCGAAGGGGTCGACGGGCGGCATGTGTTCGAGGGGCGTGCCCTCCACCGCGACGAGGGCATTGATGGGCACCGACTCGGGCTGCGGCTCGAGGTTTGCAAGGGTGTGCAGCAGTTCCGCCCGGTCTTCGAGCGACTCGCCCATGCCGATAATTCCGCCGCAACACACGGAAATACCAGCTGATCGTACATTTTGGAGCGTTCGCAAGCGGTCGTCGTAAGTACGGGTGGTGATGATCGAGCGGTATGCTTCTCGGCTGGTATCAAGATTGTGGTTGTATGCGTCGAGGCCTGCCTCTTTGAGGCGCACGGCTTGAGACTCGGTGAGCATGCCCAACGTCGCGCAGGCCTCGAGGCCGAGGCTTTTTACGCCGCGAACCATGTCCACGACGCGCTCAAAAGCCGGACCATCTTTCACCTCGCGCCAGGCCGCTCCCATGCAAAAACGCGTGGCTCCAAGCTCACGGGCGCGCGCCGCCGACGCCACTACCTGGGCCACGTCGAGCATGCGCTCGGCACCCACGACGGTATCGTAGCGGCTCGATTGTGGGCAGTAGGAACAGTCTTCCGGGCAACCCCCGGTCTTGACGCTGAGCAGCGTGCAGAGCTGAACCTCGTTGCCCTGGTGGTGTTTCAGGTGCACCGCGCGCGCTCGGTCGAGCAGGGGCAGCAGAGGCATATCAAGAAGATTACGCACTTCTTCGCGAGAGACGTTCGCCATGGCGCGGCACCGTAGCCAAATGAAGGCTGGTCGTCGACCTCGCTCGCGACGCCGCCGGAGGGGTCGAGATTGCGGCGGATCATGCGCCTCCCGCACAGGGGCCTCGCGCAAAAATGGCGTTCGCCGATTCATTGCGAAAATCGGGCCGAGTTCGATACGCTGCACCTTGTGTCGCTCCTTCGCGACCTGAATTCGCCGGAGTCCGATGGAGATTCGTCAGTCCCTGAATCAGTCGATGAGCCTCGTGATGACGCCGCAACTTCAGCAGGCGATTCGCCTCTTGCAGCTGTCTCGCGCGGAACTTGTCGAGGAGATTCGCCGCGAGCTCGAGTCGAACCCGGTGCTCGCCGAGGACGATGGGCAAACGGGGCGCGTGCTCATGGAGGCCGGGTCGCCCGGGGAGGCCGATTCGGCGTCGGGAATGCAAGAACGCCTGGATGCGAGTGACCTGACGAAACGCAAGGAAGACGAGCACGTCAACGACATCGACTGGGAGGCGTTTCTCGAAAATCGGAGCCAGCAGAAAGTCAGTGAAGTTCGTTTGGGAGAGGGCGAGGCGCCGCCCATTGAGGCGACGTACACCAAGGCCGAATCTCTCGAAGACCACTTGCGATTTCAGGTGCAAACGAGCGATTTCAGCGCCGAAGAACGCGACTTCGCCGAGCTCGTCATCACAAACCTCGACGATAAGGGCTTTCTCGATTTGCGCACGTCGTACGATCGTTCCATCGACGAGCTCGTGGCGGCCATCGACGGCGATCTCACGGCCAAACTATTGGTGTACAATCTTGGCGTTTTTCTAGAAAATGTCGGGCGCTTTTCCGAGGCCAAAGACGCCTTCTCTCGGTTCGCAAGCACCGACCTGACCGAGGCCGAGAGTGAAGAAATTCGCGGGCTTGTCGATGCGAGTCGTTCCGCGTTGCGCGACGGCCTCGCGGTGCACGCGGAGGTAATGCGCCTTTCCGAGACGAAACCGCCGGCGCGCGTGGTGCTCGCCATGATCCGCGAAACCAAGACCCCGGATGGCGCTTTTTACCGTGCGGCGACCGACTTGGTGCGCACGATGGGTCGGCTCGCTCCCGAGGTGTGCGATCGCTTGGATGCGTCCCTCGACAGCTTCCAAACCCTCCGGCCCGCAGCCGGGAACGCCCTGAAAACGCGCACGCGAAACCGGGCGGTCGAGCGTTTGCAAGCGGGCCTGCTGGAGGCGGCGATCGCGCATTTGGGGCGCGTGGCGGCCCTCGATGTGGAGGCGCATGAAAAGCTGCGCGCGGTGGGCCGTATCGAGACGCTATCCGACGGGCGGCCGCGGCCTTCGCTCCGCGAGTCCAATGAGTCGGTGTCCGTCGAAGAGTTGGCGGAGCAGGCTGGCCTCGATCCGGAAGACGCCGAAGAGGTTCTCGCGGTGATGCAACGCTGGGATCCCATCGGTGTGTGCAGCCGCAATCTTCAAGAGTGCCTGCGCGTGCAAGCGGAACTTTTGTGTTTTGACGAGCTCGAATTGGCCATCATCGAGCACCACATGGGGAACCTCGAAAAGCAGAACTACCAGGCAATTGCCAAGTCGCTGCACGTTCCCGTCGAAGAGATTTACGAGGCCGTTAAAGCCATTCGCAGCCTCGAGTCGAGGCCCGCGCGAAACTTTTCAAACACCGACGACAAATCGATCGGAATTACGCCCGACGTTTTTGTCATTCGCGATCACGACAAGTGGGTCGTGCAAGACAACGATCGCGGGATGCCGCGATTTTACGTGAACGAGGCCCTCGCTGCGCAATTGCGCGGCACGCATAAAGACTCGCAGAAGTTCGTCGACGACAAGGTACGGAGCGCGCGTTACTTGCTGATGTCGCTCGAAAAACGTCGCCGAACCATCGTGCGCGTGACGGAAAAGATCGTTGAGCTCCAAGACGAATTTTTCGACGGAGCAAGCGGCGGAAACCTCAAGCCCATGACGTTGAAAGACGTTGCGGTCCCCCTCGAGCTTCACGAGTCCACCATCAGCCGCGTGACGACGAGCAAGTGGGTTCACACCCCGCTCGGGCTTTTCGAGCTGAAGTACTTTTTTAACTCGTCGATTCGCCGCGAAACCAGCGACGATATCGCCTCGGAAAGCGTAAAAAAGGCCCTGCGCCGCCTGGTCGACGGCGAAGACAAGCGCCGGCCCATGTCGGACGAAGAACTCGTGCAAAAACTCCGGGAAGACGGCGGTATCGACATCGCTCGCCGTACCGTCGCAAAGTATCGCGAAGAATTGCGAATCCTCTCGTCGACGAAAAGAAAAAAGCTATTCTGAAGCCGCCAACTTCGGCACGACGAAGAAAGGAGGCTCGAAAAGATACCTTGCGCGATCGTCACTTGTTCCGTTGTTTCGTCACGGAAGATGTTGAGCGCCCTCCCTCTGAGCCCCTCGATTGTTGCGTGCAGAGTGCACGTAGTTAGTCCAAAAGACTGAGCTGCTCAAAAGGTCGGAATGGTGTCGCCGGTCGGTGCGTTTCCAATATGAGCCCCGCAGACACGCTGGGCTCCAAGAGAGCTTTCGGAGGCAAAATCCATGAACATTGCGTTCACGTTTCGGCAGATGGATGGCAGCGATGCACTTAAGACTCACGCATCGGAGAAGTTGTCTCGACTACAGCGGTTTCTCAAACAGCCCATGAAGGGGCAGCTCACGCTCAGCACCCAACAGCATCGCATCCATCACGTGGAGGCTGAAATTCATGCGGGCCCAGATCGCTACCATGCAACCGAGTCGTCCGAAGACATGTACGTGTCCATCGACCGCGTGGTCGATAAACTGGAGCGCCAGATTCGTGAACTGAAAGAGTCGGCCGCGGCCAAGGTGAAGGGGGCCGAGCGCGCTTCTTCACGCATGCTTTCAGACGTCGCCGACGACGACTAACGGCTCGCCCAAGCACTTTTCTGGGTGCAGCGCCGCGGATCCGTGAAGGGGTGCGCGGCGTTTTTTCGTGCACGTCAGATGGCGATGCGCATCCTCATTGGCCCCGTCTTTTGCTAAGTGCAACTAGGCCATGGGTCTTGTTGATTTGCTCCACCCGCGCCGCGTGTACATTGTTCCTGGAGACGTCGCTGCGTTTCCGAAGAGTGCATGCATGCAAACGCTCGCACAGATGTTTGCGGCGACCACGGCGCTTCCCTACGACGACGTGCTGCGTGTGCTTCAAGAGCGCGAAGACCTGCAATCCACCGGGCTTGGCGAGAGCGTGGCGATTCCGCACGGGGCTGTCGAGGCGCTCGATCATCAGGTCGGGGCGATGATTCTTTCGCCCGCGCCAATCGAGTTCGATGCCATCGACGGCAAGCCCGTGCACATCATCGTCGGTGTGTTGAGCCCCATGCGCGCTGCGGGCGAGCACCTGAAAACGTTGGCTCGTATTTCGAGGTTGCTCCGCACCATCGCGTTTCGCGCGCGTCTCCTGACGGCGAAAAATGGCGAAGATGCCCTGGCCTATCTTGCCGCAGAAGAAGGCGTCGTGAAGCCTTGAGCGCGGGCACAAGCCGCCGACCCGAGGTGCCGCGCATCACCACCGCAGCTCTCGTCGCCGATCCCCTCGTCGGGGTCGGGCTCACCGCTTTGGCGGCTTCGGAGCATGCGGGCGATCGCGCGATCACGCATCCGCGCGTGCAAAAGACCGGACTTGCGCTCGTGGGCCACGGGTACGGCGTGGTGCCCACACGGGTGCAAATCTTGGGCGAAACGGAGCTGTCGTTCCTCGCCACGCTGTCCGAAGATCGCGTGCGCGAGGCCATGGGTTTTTTTTACGGGCTCGGCCTGGCGTGCGTCATCGTCACCGGAAACAATCGCCCCCGCGCCGCCATCGTCGAAGAGGCCGAAAAGCTCGGAGTGCCGCTGTACCTTTCCGAGGCGCGATCGAGCCGCACGATCAACGCCCTTCACGCTGTCCTCGACGAACGCCTCGCACCGCGCGCCTCCATGCACGGCGTTCTCGTCGACATTTTCACGGTGGGTGTTTTGATTCTCGGCAAGAGCGGAATTGGCAAAAGCGAGTGCGCCCTCGAACTCATCATGCGTGGCCATCGCCTCGTCGCCGACGATCTGGTGCACTGCGACTGGCGGCCTCCGGGCATGGTGTTTGGCGTCCCCGATCCGCGCCTCGCGCACCACCTCGAAATTCGGGGCCTCGGCATTCTCGACGTCAAAGAAATTTTTGGAATCACCGCCACGCGCGAGCGCAAGAGAATCGATCTCATCGTGCGTCTGGTCGAATGGAACGAGGAGCACGAGTACGAGAGACTGGGCCTCGATGCCACGTACTACAGGCTCCTCGAAGTGCCCGTGCGCGAGGTCACCGTGCCCGTCCGGCCCGCCCGCGACCTAGGTGCGATTCTCGAGATCGCGGCGCGAAACGAACTGCTTCGCCGTCGCGGCGTCAACTCGCCCCAGAAATTCATCGAGCGCCTTCGCAGCAGCAGAAATCCAGGGCAACAGCTCCAGGTCGAGGTGCCACCGCCGGCGCCGAGTTATCTCCAAATGCCGTCTCAAGCCGTTGCGTGGGATCCGCAAGAGCACCACGATGAAATGGGCGTCGAGTCCGAAAGCCACGCGTGGACCGTCCGCGAGAGAGGGCCCACGTGACGGGTTTCGTGACTGCGCGCGGAGCGAAGCCCGTCGTTGTGGTGGTCACCGGCCTTTCGGGCGCGGGCAAATCCACCGCGCTGAAGGCCCTTGAAGACCTCGGTTATTTCTGCGTCGACAACCTGCCCACGGTGCTCGCGGCCCAGGCCGTAGAGGCCTGTGTGGCGGGCGGAATCGACCGCGTCGCCATAGGGACGGACGTCCGCGTGCGGGCCTTCCTGCCGCAAGTCGGCGAGATGCTGGCGCGCCTCGAAGAAGGGGGCGAGCGCGACCTTCACGTCGTATTCCTTGATGCCACCGACGAATCGCTCCTCCGAAGATTCAGCGAAACCCGTCGACCGCATCCGCTGTCCGCGGAGCTCCCAGCGAAAGAGGCGCGCAGCGGAGCTTTGGGCGTTCTCGAAGGCATCGAGGCGGAGCGCGAACGACTATCGCCCCTGCGCGCCCGCGCAACCTTCGTAATCGACACCACGGAGCTTTCGGTGCACGAGCTTCGCCGCCGCATCATCGAGGGATTCTCCGACGCGCAGGCCTCCGCCGGAATGGCCACGCGCCTTGTTTCATTCGGTTACAAATACGGTGCACCGGTCGACGCCGATCTCGTTTTCGACGTGCGTTTTATCGATAATCCGTACTTCGTACCCGAGCTGAAAGAGCTGTCGGGCATCGACGAGGCGGTGTCTTCGTTTGTGCTCTCGCGGCCCGAGTGCGGTGGTTTTTTGGAACGCACGGTTGAATTGCTTCGGTTTGTTTTGCCGAGGTACGAAAGAGAGGGTAAAAGTTACCTGACGATTGGCATCGGATGCACCGGCGGGAGACATCGGTCCGTGGCAATCGCCGAAGCGTTGGTGCCTGCGCTGCAGCCGGTGACCTCCCGGCCCATTGTTGTGAAACACCGCGATGTAGGGCGTGTCGGTGCTCCGGTGCCGCCTACGAAAGTCCCATGACCGAACCTGTCACACGAACTTTTGTCATCCAAAATGCCTTGGGCCTGCATGCGCGGGCCGCCACGAAACTCGCGCAGTTGGCCTCGAAATTTCCCTGCGAGGTCGAAGTTGCGCGCGAGGGCGAAGTGGCCAACGCGAAGAGCGTCATGGGACTCTTGCTTCTTTGCGGGTCTCAGGGAACGACGATCGACGTGAGCGCCACGGGCGACAAAGCGCTCGAGTGTCTCGCTGCCATCGAGGCGCTCATCAACGATAAGTTTGGCGAGGGAAAATGAGTCGGGTTTCGATCACCCCACGCGACTCCGTGCCCGTCGCGTCGGCGACGAGTCCCGGGAGCATCACCATCGAAGGCATTGCCGCGTCGCCTGGCATTGTGGTCGGCCCGGCTCTCGTCATCGGCAACTTGAATGCGAGCTACGTGCGCCGCACGGTCTCGGATGGCCACGCCGACCAGGAATACCTGCGTTTTCTCGACGCAATCGTTCGCTCAAAAAAAACCTTGACAGACCTTTCTGAGCGGGTGACCCACGGAGCCAATCTCGAGCACCGCGGCATTCTGGACGCCTACGTCGTCATGTGCGGCGACCCCATGCTGGCACAGAAGGTTGCATACTACATCAATGATGAATTGCGTTGTGCCGAGTGGGCTGTTGCTTCCGCTGGCGAAGACATCGCGAACCTCTTTGGCCCAGCGGCCGGGGCCGACGAATACCTGGCGGAACGGCGTCACGATGTTGCCTTCGTGTGTGATCGCATTCTCCGCGAGTTGATGGGCGAACCATCTACGCTCGTCCAGAATCTTTCTCGCGACACCGTCGTCGTGGCCCACGACCTTTCGCCCGCAGACACCGCGAGCATGTCGCGCGAGCCGGTCATCGGCATCGTCACCGAAATCGGATCGCGCACGAGTCACACGGCGATCATGGCGCGCGCGCTGGCGGTTCCCGCTGTTCTTGGCGCGAGCCACGTGCTGCACACGGTTAAGAACGGCGATCTCATTATCGTCGATGGCCTTCGCGGTCTCGTCGTTGTCAACCCCACGCCCATCGAGCTCGAAGACGCCCAAGACCGCGCGCGCCGGCACGCCATTCACGAGAAACGCCTGCGCCAGCGAAGCGACGAGCCGTGTAAATCCAAGTGCGGAATGGCATTAATAACCCTTCGCGCGAACCTTGAACTGCCCGCGGAGGCGACCATCGCGCGCGAACGCGGTGCCATCGGCGTGGGGCTTTATCGCACCGAATTTTTGTTCGTCGATCGCGAGACCACGCCCACCGAAGACGAACAATTCGAGACGTTCAAAGAGGTGATTCACGTCCTCGCGCCGCATGTCATCACCTTGCGCACCTTCGACCTCGGCGGCGACAAGCTCGTCGCGAGCCTGCCGGTTCCGCACGAGATGAACCCGGCCTTGGGCCTTCGGGCGATTCGGCTTGCCCTCACGCGCCCCGACGTCCTCTCCACGCAGCTCCGCGCAATGGCGCGCGCAAGCGCCTTTGGGCCCATTCGAATCATGATTCCGATGGTCACAACGGTCCAAGAATTTCGTGATGTTCGCGCGTTGCTCGACACCGCCATTTCCGACGTGCGGGGCAGGGGACTCGCCTGCGCCGACAACATACCGCTCGGCATGATGATCGAGGTGCCCGCGTCGGCGCTGCTCGCCGATATCTTCGCTCGCGAGGCTGCCTTCTTTAGTCTCGGCACGAATGATCTTGTACAATACACGCTTGCGATCGACCGCACGAACGAGACGTTGGCGGCGCAGGCAACACCGTTTCACCCAGCGATTCTCCGCATGATTCGCACGGTGCAGGCGGCGGCTGACGCGGAGAAAATCCCCGTATCCATTTGCGGTGCCATGGCGAGCGACCCAATGGCGGCCCTGCTCCTCGTGGGGCTCGGGCTTCGCGAACTCTCCATGGAGAGCACATCGATCGGCGACATCAAAGAGACGCTGAGTCGCTTTGACCTCGACACGATGAAGCGGGTGGCCCGCGAGACCCTCAACTGCGAGAGTTCCGAGGCCGTGGAGGCCCTTCTGGCGCAGACCTACGCGGTCGATCTGTTCGACGTCCTCGCGGGCGAAGCCATCGATCTCGACGGCCTCTTCGACGCCCAATAAACCCGGCCTCTGCCGCCCATTATTCGTTCCCCGCGGCCTGATCGGGCCTTCCCGACGGCGGGCTATTCTGCGAGTATCGGCCGCCCATGGTCTCGCGTCGCGCTCGTTGGTGTTCCGGTTTCGCGTTGGTGTTCTTGTGCGCCGTTGGTGCCGTCGCGCTTCCGGCGTGTGGCCAGTCCGCAACGGCGGTTCCATCGGCCGTTTGCGGCAAGGGCGGCACGTGCCAAACGCGCATCACGTTTCTTCACACCGCAGACATCCACTCGCGCCTCCTTCCTTATGATTTGTTGATCACGCAGATCGACAGCGACCTCGGGCTTGGGCCCATGGGCGTGGTCTCGAACGTCGGCGGCGTCGCGCGCATGGCCACGATCATCGATCGCGAAAGGGCTCGCGCTGGGCGCGTGTTGCACGTCGATGGCGGCGACTGTTTTCAGGGCGCGCCCATTTTTAACTATTTTTTCGGCGAACCCGAAATCCGAGCGCAATCGCTGCTCGAAGTCGACGCGATGGTTCTCGCGAACCACGAATTCGACCTCGGCCCGCTCAATGTGGCGCGCCAAGTTCAGCAATGGGCGTCGTTTCCCGTATTGGCTGCAAACTACAAGTTTACGCCCCTCGATGCCCCGCAGTCTTCCCTCGTGGGCAGCATCGCCGAGGCGTTTCGCGTCTTCGATCTTCAGGGGGTCAAAGTCGCGGTGATCGGCATGGCGAACCTGTCGAGCCTCTCGTCGATCTACGATCAACCCAACAGGCTTGGAATCATGCCGCTGCGCACCCGCGACGTGGTGCAGGGCTACGTCGATTTGCTGCGTCCCAGCGTTGATCTCGTCGTCCTCGACACGCATTTGGGCCTCGACAACGATCAGCAGGCCATTCGCGACACCACCGGCGTCGACATCGTTTTTGGGTCGCACAACCACATCGTGATGAATCCGCCGCAGCAGATTCAAGACTGCTCCTCAGACCCGCGAAATCCCGGGTGGATTTGGGCCGTTGACCGCAACGCCAACTTTGACCCGGCGCATCCTCCCACGGGCGAGGCGTATCCCGATCCGGTCAATCACCCGGGCGAAGTCAAGCGCGCATGCCGGCCGCGCACGGTGCCGCTGGTGCATAGCGGCGCGTTCGCCAAATACGTGGGCCGTTTCGACGCCATCATTTCGAACGATCCGCAAGATGTATCGCCCACGGGCAACCCAGCCGACTACGAAGAGGTCAACCACTTCGAGGTTATTTCCTCATCTTATCAAGCATTTCCCGTCGCTTCGAACATTCCAAAAAGTGCGCGATTGGTGAAAATGCTCGAGCCCTACGAACGGCAGCTCGCGTACGTCGCAGACCTCGACAACATCATCGGGTACGCACCCGTTGCGGCCAAGCGAAACTCCGGCGGCGGCGATTCACCTCTCGGCAATTTGGTCAGTCAGAGCATCTGGCTTCGGCTCGGCGTCCAAACCGATTTTTCGCTCACGAACACCACGGGCATTCGTCAAGACCTGCTGCCCGGGCCTCTCACGACCGAGCAGGTTTTCAATATTTTTCCCTTTGACAACTCCATCTCGAAAATGCAGCTTTCCGGCGACGAAGTGCAAGAGATGTTCGATTTTGTCGCCAGGCGAAGCGCAGGCCGCGGATGCTCGGCGCAGGCACAAATCGGCGGCGCGCGAATACGTGTAAACTGCACGTCGTGTGAGCGCGTGCTTCCCGTTCGCTGCCGATACTCGCGAGACTGCGGAAGCGCGGCCGGGGTCGCATGCGGTGCGAGCGGCCTGTGCGAAATCAAGACCACCCAGGCCTGCGCCGAAGAAGTGTACATCGGCAGCAACGGCCGCGCGTGCGCGAGCGACACCGACTGCGCCGACGTCGTCACAAACCACGCGGGCGCCGAGGTCAAAGTTGTGCATCGCGGGCAGTGCCTCAAGCCCGAGGGCGTCGCTTCGGGCCGCTGCCTGTCCACCATTCGCCCCACGAGCGTCTACGAACTTGCGACGAGCAATTACCTCGCGGGCGGCGGCTCCGGTTTTCGCGTTCTCCAGCGAAATACCACGCAATTCGACACCAAAATTCAACAACGCGACGCCCTCATCGATTTTATTCGGCAAGGAAAGCCCTGCGGATGGAAGGCCGCTTCCGAGGGCAAGGCCGCCGGAATGTCGAGCTGCGTGCGCGATGCGGATTGCAGTGACGGTTTCGGGTGCGCCTGCCCGGGAACGGCCACACGCGCAGGTGGTGGTGCGGGCAGCGACGCGGTCACGTGCTCATCGGCTGGGGCTACGTGCCCCGAGGGCAAGGGGGTGTGCGTGCTCGCCAAGTGCCGCGATGAAGTGGCCACGTACCGCGAACGGCGCTGTGCCGACGCCCCCGATTTGGAGCGTTGCCGCACGAAACTCGACTCGTGCAGCATTGGCGGTGAGTCGTGCAAATTGCTTCCCTGCGTCGACGAAAAACTGGGCGCCGCAAGCGACGGCCGAATCCTGGCGGTGGGCCAATGAAACTTTATTCCTACGTAACCGCCGCCGCCGCGGTGGGGGTCTTGGCCTGCGGCTCCGATGTGCCGCGTTACTTGGTGACAAGCCAATTGCGGGTCACGATCACCGCCGGAGACGTCGGCACCGAAGACCAACCGCTCCTCGTTTCGGGCCAACGCGAACGCCCGCTCACCATTACCGTGCGCGCCTTCAATGAGAACGGCGTGGAAGATACCTCCTTCGACGGCTGGGCGCGGGTGTCGATCAAGCCCGGCTCCCTGGCCGACATCTGGAGTGCTAGCTCCGAGATTCGTGGCCGCAATGTGCACTTGGTGAAGGGCGTCGCCGAGGGCGTGCGCGTGGCGTTCGAGGGCGCATTCGGCAACTCGCGCATTTGGGTCGAAGACATCGGCTACGTGCCCGTCGACCCCACACGAAGTCCGCCTCCCGCGTGTGCCAACGGCCTCGACGACGACGGTAACGGGTTTGTGGATTACCCGACCGATCCCGGGTGTGCGTTCGCCAACGACGACACCGAGAGCAGCGGTTCGCGCGGTTCCGGGGTCAGCGCGGCCCTTCGTTATGCGCTCCCGCGCGTCGCCGATGTGCGCGGCGTGGAAAGCGGCGGCGCGGCCACGGCCTACCCGAAGCGCCAGGTTTTTGTCGATACGGGGTGGCGTCCGCGGGCAGCATCGTTCGTTCATAACGTGGTGGTCACGCGCATCGCGGGCGATGGGTTCTACGTCACCGACATCGACGATCCCCGGGGTTACGGCAGCATTTATGCCTTCACGTTTAGCTCTCCGCCGGGTCTTCGTGTGTGTGATCGCCTTTACACCCTAACGGGCACAGCGGTCGATTTCTACGGATTCACCGAGCTCGGTTTCCCAACATTTTCCGCCGAATACTGGATTCCAAAAACCCACGACGACGGATCCCCAAACCCGAAGGGCCGCGAGTGCCTCATTCCCGAGCCCTATTCGTTCACCCCCGAAGACCTCGCGGCCACCGCGGCCCCCGTTCGATTTAAAAATCAATCGGGACTGGTGCGCCTCGAAACCACGGCCACTCAAGCGCTTCGCGTAGGCAAATACCTGGGTAGCGGCAAACCCGCCGCGCCGGGCTATCTCCCGTCGGCCGATGCCACCAACTGCGACATCAACGGCGACGGCACGATTGATTACTATACCGAGCCTGAAAAAACCTGTTCGGCCGCTTGCGATGCCGATGTAGACTGCACCGAATATTTGAACTTCCGCCTGCGACGCACCTTTCAATTGGTGCTCGTTCCCGGGGGCGACGAGGCCAGAAAGACGGGCATTCAGGGCGATTCAAGCACGGCCGGTTACTTCGACCCGCTGCCCGCCAAGGGCAGCCCGCTGCGCTCGTTCTCCGGCACCCTGCGCTATTTCAGCGGCGGTTCGCAGTTCACGGTCGAAACGCGTTGCGACGACGACCTCATCGTCGACCTGACCCGGGCACCCATAAGTTCGTCGGTTGCGTGTGTTCGTCCGCGCCCCGACCTCGACAACGACGAGAACACGCATTGATTCCTGACCCGAGAAAACAAGCCATGCGACGCCCCATTTCCCACCTCTCCGTGTTCTCACTCGTCTCGCTGCTCGGGCCGTCGATTGCATTCGCTCAGGCCGCGCCAGCCCCTTCGCCGTTGCCCGCGCCCGCCGCTTCGCCCGCGCCCGCGCCCGCTGCTGCGCCCGTCGACGATCCTGCGCGGCACCCCGCTGAGAGCGATGCCGCCCTGCAAATTGGCTCGGCTGGCGCGCGCGCGGTGGGGCTTGCGCCGGTGGGTGCGAGCGGCAATGGCTTCATGGATACGCGCCTCACGTGGACCTTCGGCGACGATGATTTTCTCCACGGCACCGGTGAGCTTTTCCCCCTGTCGCCAAAATCCTCGGTCGGCGATCGCTCGCAGTACAGGCTCTTCTTCGACGGCTTGAACTCGCGTTTCGCCGGCCGTGAAAACCTCACACATCTTGTGATGTACAAGAAAATGCCGTCGTATTTTCCCAACGTCACAACCGAGGCGGCGATGGTGCTCCGCTTCGACCTCGCGGCCTTGGCAGCGGCCACCGGCAACCTAAACGCGGCCCTCTACGATTCGGGTTCTTACCTGCGTATTTTTCGGCGCAGCGGCGGCACCGAGGCGCGCCCATACGGCACGTCCCTAATCTTTTTCCCACTTGACACAGACCGTGTTCGTCTTGGTTACCTCTACGACATCAGTTGGGGCGGCACCGCGGCGAACATCAATCAGTCGATATTTCCCCGCATTCAGGGGTCTTCGCCCGGGCTCAAGATTCAGCACGAAGGCGAGGGGTATTACGGCTATGTGGCTTTCAAAACGGCACAAATCGTACAACCACAAATCGTGCTCAATCCCGGCGGCACCGGCGACGTCGAAACCGTCCGTGTAGGCGAGGCGAACTACGGCTTCTTGGGAGGCATTGGCTACGACGTCACCGATTCTCTTCGGTTCGATGCGGGCGCGGGTTACTTCATGCAGGGCCGGTTCGACCTCGAGGGTGTACGCGGTAAGCCCGTGTATACTTACGGTGGTGCAGGTCGCGTGGTATTCCATCACAAAATGCCCGTCCCGCAGTCCATCGACTTTCAACTTTATCGCAACGATCCCATGGCACCAATGGTGCTCTTCGCGCCCGAGAAATACCGGGAAGACGAGGCCGCGTGGAGCCTAAGCGCCGAAGCCGATGCGATCATGCAGCACCTCAAGGATTACGAAAATTACGGAACCACTCGCGACCAGCTCGGCGCAGCGGGTGCCTTGCAAGGCGTGTTGAAGTCGGGGTATCTTCGAGCGAGCCTCACGGGTATTGCGCGCGATCTCAACTACGTTGTCCGCAACGTACCAGGTTTTATTCCTTTCAATACCACGCCTAAGTCCGCTGCCACCCAGCCCGAGGCCTTCGGTGCTTTCGCCCTCGACCTCCACTTTCCTGAGCCGCGGCTGACCCCCGGCATTAGCGTCGGTGCCCAGCTTCCCGCAACATTTCGCAGTGAATTCTCTGAGGGCGGCGTTCCGTCTTCCAAGACCATCGTCGTGCGCCAGCAGGGCGACCAGTCGATTCTACCGCTCGGTGTGGGCCGGCGCATGATTGTGCAAGCGCGATTTAACCTGAAACTCCAGCTTTCAGACATGATGGCCATCAATGCGTGGGTTCAGTACGTGCGCGACGACAACGGCACGCTGGTCATCCGCGACCCCCTGGACGGCTCTGGCAGCATCCGCGTTTTCCAGGCGCCGGATCGCCTAGGCGCGGGCGTGGCGGTTCAAGCACGGTTCTAGCTCGACGCTGTTAAATGCATTTTTGCGCCTTTTCGCCCCTTGAAGTCGTTGCGGTTTTTGGGGCATTTTGCGCGAATCTAGGCGTTTAACAGCGCACTTTTACGAGCAGTCGTGCTCCCTACCGGTGCGTGCAGGGGTTACGCACCGGCCGACGTCTTCTTTTCTCTGGACATGCTTCGTTCTCCATCGAGTTAACTGTCGATGTCCAGAAAAGCGGGGCAAATCCAGTCGGAGCTTCAACGCCGGATCGCGATGGCCGGAAATCGGCCGAATGCCGGGACGGTTGAAGCGACCGCTTGGAGCCGTGTGGCGCGGATTCGTGGTTTGAATGTCCTATGCGCCCCTCGAAAGCGATGAGCGGCATCCACCCAATCTACGCGTTCCGAGCTCGAATGTGCTAACGGGATCCCCGTGTCTCACCCGCTGATTCCCTACATTGACGGCGCAAGTTACGAGATTCCGATCCCGTTTCTCGACTTCATCAACCCGCAGCAGCCCCCCGTCGATCAAGCCCTTCGGGACGCTCGTCGCCATCGGCGTGTACGTCGGTTCGATGCTGACGTTGAAGCGTGCCCGCGAACGCCGCCTGGACGAGAAGGTCTTCATTGACTTCATCTTCTGGGTCGTCCCGACGGGCTTCGTGCTTTCGCACATGCTCGACGCCGTTTTCTACCACCCCGCGCGAGTGGCCGCCGATCCGGTCTACCTGATTCAAATCTGGGACGGGCTGTCGAGCTACGGTGGCTTCATCGGCGCCCTCGTCGGCGGGCTCGCGTGGCGTCTCTACCGCCGCCGCCCAGTCCTGGAGTACGTCGACATCACCGTCAGCGCGTTTCCCCTCGCATGGGTGTTTGGCCGCGCGGGATGCTCGATTGTCCACGACCACCCGGGTGCCCTCTCGAACGCCTGGTACGCCGTGAAGTACCCGGCAGCACAGCTCGCTTTCGGCTACGAAGGGCGCGTCGATCTCGGCTTCATCGAGTTCGCGCTCACCATTCCGCTGGCGGTCGCGTGCCATCTCCTTTGGAAGAAGCGTCCGCTTCGCGCCTCCGGCTTTTACGTCGGTGTCACCCTGACGACCTACGCTCCGGTGCGATTTCTCCTCGACTTCCTTCGCGTGGAGCCGACGGGCATCGGCCGCGTCGTGGATGCCGACCCGCGCTACGCCGGGCTTACACCGGCGCAGTGGGTCTCCTTTGCGGCGCTCGCCTGCGGCCTCTACTTCGTCGCGAAGACACGTGGCGGTGAATACATCCGCACAGCCGAGTTGGCGGCTCCCGAGGGCGCATAGAACATTCAAACCACGAATCCGCGCCACACGGCTCCAAGCGGTCGCTTCAACCGTACCGGACCTCGAAGTCTGGCGCGAGGTAGAGCGTCGTGCTCGCGCCTTCGTGCTTCAGGACCCGCACGCCGGCTCCGTCGTAGGACGACGTATGCACAACGGCTGCGTCGCGGCTTACCGCGGATAGGCGCCCGCCTGCACCACCCACGCGTCCGCCGCGGTGATAACTCCGTCGGGTGCGGGACCAATAGATGTTACAGCACCCAGCGGCGCGAGGTCCGGGAAGAACGTCGTCGCGAACGCTGGCTCTTCCACGCGCGCGAGGCTCGTGTG
>CAMCKZ010000072.1 GCA_945875545.1 Polyangium aurulentum
GACGCCGCACGATTTCGTGTGACCAGCGTACTTCCCGACGGCAACATTGAGTTGTCCCTTCGGGCGCACGCCCACGAAGAAGTGGTGGGCGACGCGGAACGCATTCTTCGCATTCTGAGCGAGCCCGGCGCGCCGGCGATGGGCGACGCATCGACCCCCGAACGCATTCGCGACGTCTTCGGTCTCAGCAAAAAAGCCTTCAAACGCGCCGTGGGCCGGCTGTTCAAAGCGGAATTGGTTCACATCGACGGCAACGGCCAGGTCAGGCCGCTACCCCCAAAAACCGCCACCCCATCCGCCACAGCCACCGCCACGCCAAAGAAATAAACGGGCGCGCGTCACTCCGCGAGAGGCGGCAAGACGCGCAAACCCATGAGTGTGCCTGTGTTTGTGAAAGCGAACAAACCGTGTGAACCCGCCGCCGGGCGCGCGCTGAAGCCGTCGGCCACGTCGAGGCCGTCAATCACGCGGCCGTTGCGCGGTGACACGAGGAAAAGACCATTGCGCCCCGTGCCGATGGCGAGCGCGCCCGCGACCGGTGTGGGCGCTGTAATACCGCCTTTTGGCGCTGCCAAGTGCCATCGGGGCTCACCCGTTTTGGGGTCCAGGGCCCACACGCCGCCAATGGCACTCACCGCCAGAAGCAGCACGCGTTCCGGAACTTCGGGGCCGGAAAGTCCAAGCCCCGCCTCGCGCGCCGCGTGGGCTTCTTCGCGCCACAGCACCAAATCGGACACGCCCTTGCCGGCGGAAAAACTCCACAAGCGCCGGCCATCGACCGCATCGACGGCCTGAATTCCGCCGCCATAACCCGCGAAATACACGGCGGTTACGCCCGTGGGCAAACGAAACGACACGGGCGTGGCGTCTGCGTCGAGGTAGTGGATGGCCTCTTTCGCACCGGCCAAATCGGCTTCGACGTTGAGATCGATGCCCTCCCAGGCCTCGCGGCCCGACAATGCGTCGTAGGCGAGGGCCATGCCGTCGGACGACGACGTGTACACCCGATCGCCCACAAGATGCGCGCCCGAGTGCCCCGCGATTTCGGTGCCAGCCGCCGGTGGACGAACCTTCTGCCAAAATGGTTTTCCGCTGGAAATATCCACGCAAAACATCTGATCGGCCTCGCTCGTAAAGATCACGCGATCGCCGGCGACGGCAGGCTTTCGGTGGATGGGGCCGCCGGTCTGAAAGCGCCAAAGCAACATGCCGTCGCTCGCGCGCAAGGCGTACATCGCGCCGTCGTTGGAGCCCGCCAGCAGGAGGTCACGCGCGGCCTCGTGGTGAAGCTCGCTTTGCACCATGCCCGCGGTTTGAAAGCGCCAACGAATGGCGCCGCTTCGGGCATCGATTGCGTAAATGCCCCCATCGGAGGACCCCACAAAAACCCGCGCCCCGGCTTCGTCGAATGCGGGTTGTCCCTTTTCGTAAGCGGGCGTCTCAGAGCGCTCGGGCGCGGTAATTTGCTCGCGAAACGCCGGCGACAAGCTCGAACCGCTGTGGTGGTACCAGAGCGGCACCTCGGGTTGCGAACGCGCAATCACGCCCTCCGACGCGAAACACCCGCCGATCAAGACGGGAAAAGCAAAAAGCAACGAGCGCTTTTTTACCATGCCTGCCATGCGTGCCATGCCTGCCCCGCACGCCGTTTCCCAGCATCGACGTGCGCGCATCAGTGCTCCGCGTCTTCGACGGGGCCGCCCTTGCCCGGGTTCTTTTTCAGCTCCTCGAGGAGCTTCTTGATCTGCCGTTCGTCCATCTTGCTTTCGCCTCCCATCGGCGGCGCGCGCGGTGGCTGAAAGCTTGGATCGATGGCCTGCAGGCGCACGGTCACCACCGCTTCGAGGTACGTGCCGAGAGGCCTGTCTTCCGCGGGTCGTGTGAGTTTCGTCAGCAACGCATGGTACAAGCCCTTGGCTTTTTCCAGGTCGCCCTGCTGCTCGTACACACGTGCCGTATGATATTGGCCGAGCTCGGCAAAACCAAGAGCGCCCGAGTCGATGAGTTCTTTGTACGCCCCAATGGCCGCCTCAAGGGAGGCAACCTTCTTCTCCGGATGCCGCAAAGCGATGGCTTCATGCGCCGCCCCGATGCCCTCGGCGGCACGAAGACTGATCTCCAAGTCGGCCTTTCCGAGGGGGGTTGCCTTCGCGCTTTTGTACGCCGCGAGGGCTTCGTCGAACTTGCCCTGCTGCGCCAAAACCGAGGCGCGCGTCAGCTCGGCGAGGTACCCAGGCCCTGTGCCCGGGAAGTTTTTTTGGACCGATTCAAGCTTGACGAGAGCCGCCTCGGCCCGCTCGTCGAGGGTGCCGTAGGTCGGTCCGTCGCCCGGGTTAGCGTCTTGCGGCGACTTGTTCTTGGCTTGTTCGGGTGTTACAATACGTGCATCAAGAGCAGACAGCGCCTGCCCAAGCTCCGTGCTCGCTTGCTCGCGCTTTTTCTCGGACGCGTAGGAATACCCGCCAAATGCCACGAGAAGAACCGCCGCCGCCGCGAGCACGATGCCCAAGGCTTTGCTGTTTCTTTCGACGAAATCCGACACGCGATCCGGCGTTGACAGCGCGGACGAAACCGCTGCCCGTCGCTGGGCCTCGGCCTGGGCTTGCGCCTCCGGGGCTTGGTCGGCTTTCTTGGCCTTCTTCGTGCCGATTTCCGCGAGGCGCTTCGACGCGGCCTCTTCGAGAGCACTCTTTGCGCGACCACCGGTGCGCGCCTCGAGCTTGGCCTCTTCGCTGCGAGCCAAGATCTCCACGTCATCTTTTTCGCTAAACAGCGCATCAACTTTTTGCGCGAGCGCCGCCTGGTCCACTTCGACGGGCAACCCCGATGCGGCGTCTGTTGCCGGCGCTGCGGGTATGTTCTCAGGCAATTCGCTGCCTTTTGCGGCGCCCGTTTCCGGTCCTTCGGTCGTGCTCACGGTTTCGTCTCGCTTGCGTTCTCGCCCTTAAGGCGCTTGTGTTTAGGAAGTTTCGTCTTGACTGGAGCGCCATCATCGGCGTGGGCGGCCGCGCGATCTTTGGCCTTTTTGGCCTTCGCGGCGCCTTCGGCAGCAGCTTTTCGAGCAGGATCGACGCGATGACGATGGGGATTGGCGCCCCCATCTTCGCGGACTGTCGGCCCCGCAGTGCCGCCCTTAGCGCAGGTCGCGCCCGCCGTGCATGAATCTGTCACGAGCGCCGCGTCTGGGGCCTTGCGCGCCAGTGCGGGGTCTTCGGTCGCAGATACGATCCATACCGAAGACAGATGAAAACCAGCCCCAGCACGCAGCGTCAGAGACGCCTGACCGAGGCCCGGCGGCGTCGTGTAAAAAACCTCGGACGAATCGCCGGTCGGCGCCAGGGCCATGCGTTGCTCGCCATCGAGGTCGATGGTGGCCACAGCCCCTGCATCGAGGGTGCCGCGCGCCAGCAGTCGCCACGGGCCGCGCTTGACCGTCGTCACGGCCCGCGCGACGGACCTGCCATTTTTTTCAAAAGAAATAGCGCAGCCCGGGGCGCCGTCTTTCACGATTCCCAGGCGAATTGCTCGCAAAAAGGCCTCTCCCGAGGGCTCGGGAAGCCCCGCGACAAACCGCAGCCCGGCCTCCAAGTCTTTTTGAGCGTGCAACGTTTCAAGGGCGGCGAGCTCCAGAAGACGCAGCGTTGGGTCGCGCTCTGCGGCCAGCACCGCCGCGATGGGCCGGTTCAACGTCCATCGACCACTCGACCCGAGCGCGGGAACCACCAAATCGCGCAGGCGCACATCGCCCAAATTCGCGACCAGCGCGTCAATCCAGCCCTCGGGTTTTCCCGTGGCGAGAGACGAGAGCACGATGCGCCTTTCCGATTCTTCCGCGTTCCCCGGGTCGCCGGCCAAGGCATGGGCGCGCACCCTCAAACGCTCGCCCGCAGCGGCATCGCCGGCGGCCCCGAGCCACGCATCGGCCCCGCCCGTCGCCAAAACTTGCGAGCCCGCCAAGGCCCCTCTGAGCGCTGCTAGGTCGATGGTACCAAGGGCAGCCTGCGCCATCGCCATGGTGGCTTTTACCTCGGTGTCGGCCTCATGGGCGATCGACTGCTTCAGCGGATCGGTGCACTTTGCATCTTTCGTCCGGAGGCACGCTTGCGCGACGGCCAGACGAAGCTCGGGGCGTGAATCCGCGAGCAGCGGCAAGGCTTCGTCGAGGGCGTCACGGTGCCCTTGCGCGAGGCGTCGCAGGGCCTCGGGCCATCGCTGCGCAGCTCCGGCTTCGTAGCGCCCGTGATCGGCTTCAATCTGCCTGCCCAAGGCGCGAAGCTCGCTCTTCGTCGAGGCCTCGGACGCACTTTTGTCGTGCAATTCTTGCGGGTCGTCGCGGTGATCGAACAGCTCGCACGCCCGCTCATTTGGCGCGCAAATCAGCCGAAAAGGCCCTTTGGCGACGAGGGTGCGCCCGGTGATTTCGGCCGCCGCAAGGCCGTCGTCGGACTCGCTCGCATCGCCGCTCCGGCGCGTGTCATCGGGCGTGCGCGCGGCCATGAGCGGGCCAAGATCGCGACCACGAAACCTAGCGGGACGCGGCATGCCCACAGCGCTCGCAATGGTCGGCGCGAGGTCGACGGTTTGCACCACCGTAGAAACGCGTTTTGGCAGAAGGCCCGCGCCCTCAAACAAGAGCGGCACGTGGACCTGTTCGTCGTAGACCGTGGTGCCGTGACGCGTGGATCCGTGCTCGCCAAATGCCTCGCCGTGGTCGGCGGTCACAATCACCATCGCCCTCGGATCGTGTTCGCGAACCACGCGCACAAGAGCACCCACGGCGTCGTCGGCGGCGGCGATCTCGCCGTCGTAATTGTCGATAGGAAGCGGCCCAAAATCATGGCCCCCGTGAGGCTCATATGGCTCGTGGGGCTCGAACATGTGCACCCAAAGAAATCGCGGACCCGTCGTGGTAATCTCGGTGTAGAATGCACGAACCTGCGCGAGACGCTTTTCGCCGTCGGCGAACTCGACCTTGCGGTAATTGAAGCCGAAACCGCTCTCTTGCAGCGCCCCAAAACGCGCACCGTCGACGTAGAACACAGCGGGCGGGTAGAATGCCGCGGTTTCAAAACCATAGAGTTTCATCAGGGGCGGCAGCGTTGTGGGGTCGCCTTCGAGACCCAACGCAACGAGCGGCCGCACGTACGTTCCCGTCCAAATGGAGGCGAGGGAATACGACGTATGCGGTGTGGCTGTTATGGCGTTTTCAAAGACCACACCGCGCTCGGCCATCGCGGCAAGGTTCGGTGCGGTTTGCCGCGGGTAGCCGTGAAACGAGAGATGGTCCGCGCGCAAGGCATCGATGGTGATGACCAAAATGGACCGATCGTGCCAGTCGAGAGAGCGCGGTGCGCCGGGGGTGAGCCTCGCAGACGCGCGCGAATGGGGCGCCGGGCTCTCCGCAAGCACGGGAAATGTGGACGCAAAAAAGCCAAGAGCGCGGCCCAGGAGCGGCGAGCGATCGAGCGCCACGATGCGGGCATGCTCTCCAATGCGCTGAAGCTCAAATGCAGCAAAAATGCCGGGGAAAAGCACCCCAAACACGAGCAGTGGCAAGGCATAAGAGGGGGCCGGAAGCCGGCGCGACACGGTGCTTGCGGCGAGCAGCATCAGCAACGCGAGCGCCGCATGAAACGAACCATAGAGGCGCGGAAACAGAAAACGATCCGTGAGGACTGCAAGCACCAAGACCGCGAGCCCGAACGGCACAAGCTGCACCCGAAGGCCGCGGCGAACGGGCGCCCAAAAACCCGTGCGCACCGCCGTTGCGACGAAAAAAGCGACCGACGATGCAAACAGTGTTCGCACCAAAGGGTCTGCCAAATGGCGCCCGCCTCCCACACTCCAGCCGAGCGCGAAGCCCATCAGGGCCGCCGCCGCGACGAGAATTCGCCTGGAAAAAGGCGAGTAACGCGCCGCCTCCGCATGCCAGTGCGTGATGGCCGCCACGAACGCCAGGGGCACGAGCCCCATGGCCGCAATGGGCGTGCCGATGACGAGGAGCGCCAGCGGTTCCCACGGCCCCGTAAACGCACCTTGCGAGCATGCAGCCAGCACGAGGTTGTCTGCGAGGAGCAACATCAACCACGCCAGCAAAATCTGAGCGCTTCGCTCGCCGAGGGGCCGGGGCGCCTCAGGGGGCGGAATGGAATAAAGGTCGCCGGAGTCGCTCACACAGGCCCCCTACCACGCCCGTCGCGGAAAAACTGCAGCCGCTATGCCCGCCATATTGGGTCTTACGGCCCATACCTACTGCGTATACGTTAGCACGCTCTTTCTCCAGTTTTTTTGCTCACACTTACCAATTGGTAAGTAAAGCCTTGCTTGGGCGCTTACCAGCGGGTAGGTAGCCCGGGTGACTGCCGCGCCGCACGAAGCCCGCCCGACTCCTGACCTCATTCGCGAGGCCGCCATGCACCTGTTCGCGAGCCGCGGCTTGGATGCCACAACGCTCCAATCGGTGGCCGATGTGGTGGGCATTTCGAAGCAGGCGATCCTTCACCACTTTCGTTCCAAAGAAGACTTGCACGAGGCCGTGCTGAGCGAGCTTGTGAATCACTGGCAGCGCACCCTGCCCCAATTGCTGCTCACCGCGGGCGCAACGAAAAACCGTTTCGACGCTGTTATCGCAGAGCTTATGGCCTTTTTTACCGCCGACGCGGACCGCGCGCGCCTCGTGATTCGCGAGCTTCTAGACAGGCCCGCACAGACGCGCGAGCTCTTGAGCCGAACGGTGCGGCCGTGGCTTTCGTCCATCGCGGGCTACATCCGCATTGGTCAAGAGCGCGGCGTGCACCGCGCCGACCTCGATGCGGACGCGTACCTGATTCAGGTTCTTCTGCTGGCCATGATCGGCACCGCCACCTGCGAGGTGACCGGCGTGCTCCTCGGCGACGAAACCGAAGGACGCCAGCGTTTTTCCAAAGAATTCGCACGCATCGCCCACACAGCCCTTTTCACACCCCGCCATCTTAAGCCGGCCAATTCACGGCCCTCGAACAAGGAGTCGCACGAGTCATGAGCGCCAATTTTTTTCTCGATAACAACGACCTTCTCTTCCACTTCGATAAGTCCATCGACTGGGCGAGCATCGGCGAGGCCACCGAATTCGGCTTCACTTTGCCCGGCGGGCCCAAAACGGTGGGCGAGGGTTTGGAGATGTGGCGCGAGGTTGCCACCATGGTCGGAGAGTTTGTGGGCGAAGAAATTGCGCCGAAATCGGCACTTTTGGACAAGCAACACGGGTACCTCGTCGACGGCGAAACCGTCGAGGGCGAAGCGACCCGGCAGATTTTTGCGCGCCTCAAAGAGATCGAGCTGCACAAGCTTTGCCTGCCCCGCGAACTCGGCGGAATGAACGCGCCGATGATGCTCTATTTTCTCGTGGCCGAGATGCTGGCCCGCGCCGACGTGTCGACGATGACCCATCATTCGTTTCACGGCGGCATGGCCCTCGCGGCCCTCATCTATTCGATCACCGAAGGCACCACCACCTTCGACCTTGAGAAGCGCACGATCGTTTCTACGCGTTTTTCCACGATGATCGAAGAGATCGCCCGGGGTGAATCGTGGGGCTGCATGGACATCACCGAGCCCGACGCCGGCAGCGACATGGCGCGTTTGCGAACGCGGGCGGAGCAAGACGCGAACGGCAAGTGGCTCGTGACCGGGAGCAAAATCTTCATCACGTCGGGGCACGGCAAATGGCATTTCGTCATCGCGCGCACGACCGAGGCCAAGGGCGACGACGCCGCAGCGGGCCTCAAGGGTCTCAGCATGTTCCTCGTGAAGGCCTTCGACGATCAGCCTGACGGCACGCGCAAACGCTACGTCACCATCGATCGACTCGAAGAAAAGCTGGGCCACAACGCGTCGCAGACCGCCGCCCTCACCTTTGATCGCGTGCCCGGAGAGCTCATTGGCGAGCTTGGCGAGGGCTTCAAATACATGCTCGTTTTGATGAACAATGCGCGGCTCGGCGTTGGCTTCGAGGGCATTGGCATCGCCGAGAGCGCGTACCGCATGGCGAAAGAATACGCCGACGGACGGAAATCGATGGGCAAGTCGATCGCCCAGCACGAGATGATCGCCGACCTGCTCGACGAGATGGCGAGCGATCTCAAAGCGATGCGTTCCCTAGCGATTCGCGCGTGTTTTCACGAGGAAATGGCGCAAAAGACCAAGCTCATTTTGTCTTTTGAACCCCCCGCCAACACCGCTGAAAAGCGCAAACTCGAGACTCAACAAAAGTTCCACGCCCGGCGCGCGCGACGCCTGACGCCTCTCCTCAAATACTGGACAAGCGAGAAAGCCGTGGAGGCCGCGCGGCGCGCCATTCAGATTCACGGAGGGGTCGGCTACACCAAAGATTACGGCGCGGAGAAACTCTTGCGCGACGCGCTTGTCCTGCCAATTTACGAGGGAACGAGTCAGATTCAGTCGCTAATGGCGATGAAAGACACCCTCGGCGAGCTCATCAAAGCGCCCGCGCGGTTCATGCGCCGCCTCGCGAAAGCAAACTGGAAAGCCGTCTCGGCGCGCGACAGCTTGGAGCGTCGCGTGGCAAAACTGCAAACCGAAAGCATGGCCATGCAGCGGTACCTCGTGACCAAAACGGCCGCCGGAAAGGTCCGCACCCTGGGCACCCTGCCGGTCTCCACTTGGCAATCTGAGCTTACAAAATCCTGGGATCCCAAGCGCGACTTTTCTTGGGCCATGCTCCACGCCGAACGCCTCACGCGCATGCTGTCGATCGAGGCGATGGCGGAAATTCTCCTCGACGAAGCGCTCCGCTTTCCCGAACGCCGCGAAGTTCTCGAGATCTTTTTGGAGCGGTCCGAGATCGAAATGCGCACCCTCACCGACCAGACAACGTCGCGCGGCGAGCGTCTCCTCGCGTCCCTGGAGCGATCCGATTCGCCCATCCCTGCGCCGACCACGATGGCCAACGTCGCTTAGCGCCGTTGTGTCAAGGGCTATCGACTCACCTGCCGCAGCCCCGCACAACAGAACACCCGATTCGCGTTTGTATAGCAACACATAAAGTGTTGTTTTTTCCGGGGACCGCGGCTCACCAAATCGGGCCCAGTCCACGCCCTTCCTCTGCTACGGCCCCTCGTGCCGCGTGCGTACTCTCAATCCATTGTGGAGCTTTTCATGAGCGACTGGCTTGTCGAACTTGGTGCCAATCCAACATCCCGCAAAGTGCTCAAGTCTCTTGGGCTCCCGATTCCCCTGCCCGCGGCCCTTCCGCGCGATCGCGATGCGTGGCGGCCCGCGGTGCTCGACGGGCGCCGTTACCTGTTTGAATCCCAGTCGGCGGCGCAGGCCACCCTCGACGCGCTCGGGGCCAAACGGGCAACCCTCGGTGACAGCGGAAAGTCCGACGCAGACGTGCTCGTGTTCGATGCGCGCGAGCTCACGAACATAAGCGATCTCGCGCGTTTGCACTCGTTTTTCTCACCGCGCGCGTCGGGCTTGAAGGCCGGCGGACGCGCCATCGTTATCGCGCGCGAGGGCGTTTCGGGCACGCCGCTCATCGTGCGCCACGCCCTCGAAGGCTTCGTGAAGTCCCTCGCCAAAGAAGTGGGCGCCAAGGGCGCAACGGCCAATCTGATCGTCGATTCCGGCGAGGGCGCCGCGGGCGCGCTGGTCTTTTTGGCCTCGCTCAAAAGCGCGTTCGTCACCGCGCAAACGCTCTTCGCCGACGGCCCTGAGCCTTCGTCGCCGGCCTCGTCTGCCGCGCTGGCCACGGCGTGGCAACTGCCACTGCGCGGAAAAATCGCCGTCGTCACGGGTGCGGCCCGCGGAATCGGCGAGGCCACCGCGCGGACTTTGGCACGGGAGGGTGCGCTAGTTGTGTGTGTGGATCGCGGCGCAGAAAAGTCCGCGTTGGAGTCGTTGGCGTCGGCGATTGGCGGCCGCGCAGTCGCGCTCGACGTCACCGCGTTCGACGCGGGCGCGACCCTTCTTGCGGCGGTCGCAGCCGAAGGAGGCGTCGATATTATCGTGCATAATGCAGGTATTACGCGAGACCGCACCCTTGCGCGGATGAAGCGTGAGGGGTGGGACGCCGTCATGGCGGTCAACCTCGAGGCCATCTTGCGCCTCACCGATGCTCTGGCACCGGAGCTTCGCGACGGCGGGCGGATCGTCGCACTTTCCTCGATTGCGGGCATTGCTGGCAATATCGGTCAAACCAATTATTCCACGACCAAAGCTGCGGTCATTGGGTTCGTAAAAGCCAGTCAACAGCGTTTTCAGGCTCGCGGCATCACGGCGAACGCCATCGCACCGGGTTTCATTGAAACACAAATGACGGCCAAAGTACCTGTGGCGATACGCGAAGCCGGTCGTCGCCTCTCGGCTCTCGCCCAGGGCGGCCTTCCGGAAGATGTGGCCGAGGCCATTGCCTTTCTATGCCTTCCGCAGGCGGCGGGCGTTCGTGGTCGCGTCTTGCGCGTGTGCGGCGGGTCGCTGATCGGAACCTAACGCGCGGGCTTAAAGCCCCGCGTCCACGCCGTTCGCGTCGGGCTCTTCGCGCCGACTGCGTGGGGCTTTTTTTGGCGGCACGGTCACCGGGGGTGCAGCGATTTCGCGGCGAAGTTTCGCGAGCAGCCTATCGAGCAAGGCCTGCTCGTGGTGCGCGGGCAGGCTCGCCATCGCCACGAAAACCTCCGTACCCTGGGGCTGCCGCACGAGTTCGAGAGAACCCTCGGCATCTTTCTTTTGCCCCGGAGGCACGAAGCGAAAAACGACGTAGCCCGCCTGTTCGTCGCGCTCGGCGATCGCGAAGCCCTCGTCGATGCGCAAGAAACGGACTGCGGCCGGCCACACGTCGGCGAAAACATACGGAACGCGCTCTCGTTTCTTTGCAAATGCGCTGCCCGAATATGCGCCAATCGCGACCGCCATGAGCAGGAAAACTGACGAGCCCCGGCTCACGAAGTTTGCGTCTCCTGATGACCCGGCGGCACGGATGTTGATGCGTGCGGATTGGAAAGAAAGTCGTCGGCTTCCGTCGGCCGCGCCTCTCCCTTGGCCACGAAGAACCCCGCCGAGCCGACCGTCCACAGCACCTGGCACGCATACATCACAAAGACGTAAAGCGAACCTGGGCCTGTAACAACATCGCTTGGGTAATACATGGTCATGCCGGCGTATATACCAAGCTGAAAGACCCCGAGCAGACCCGGCGGACCCGGGACCAGCACCGTGACGCCCAAGAGACCCATCATGGCGCAAGCCTCGCCGAAAGTCGGAGGCGAGCCGCCCGCGTGGGTCAGGCCGCAGCCCCACGCCAAGAGCCACATGCCGAGGGCGTTCAAGAACCAATACGCCGCAGTCTCAGCAAAAAATGGCCCCGCATCGCGCCAACTGCCGAGAAATTGAAGGCCGTCGGCGAGCTTCATCGCGGTCTGGGCGAGCTTCTCGGCGAGGCTCTTGCTGACGATTCCGATGACCCGCCGCGTGATGCGGACGGCCCACGTGCGTGCGAAGTAGAAGACCGCAATCACCGCGAAGGCTGCGGTGAAAACTCCGAGCATCGCGTACCCGGCCTGCCGCACTTTGAGCACGGAGACCGGAAGACTGACGACCGTGAGCGGCAGCGGATCGATGGCGGGAACGGTGAACAGAGCGACCGCCAGAACGATGCTCAAAACGAGGCCGTCCACCACACGCTCCGCGACGATCGTACTCGTCGCAGACGTGAGCGAAAGGACCCCTTTTTTTCGAATCAAATAGGGGCGCACAAGCTCGCCAAGCCGAAATGGCATGAGCAAAATCGCAGCAAATCCAATGCACGAGACCGCAAGGAGGCGGCGCTGAGGAATGGCCGCAAACGACCGTAGCAAATAGCGCCACCGCAACGCCCGAAACCACGTCATGGAGGCGAGCACGAGGAGGTAAGCGGGCACCGCCCAGGGACGCAGCGCCCCAAAGCCCTGCGAAGGCGTGAACGACAAACCGCCCTTGCGAAGGGTGGCGACCATCACCGCGGTGATGACGGCGGAAGCCAGTAATTTGCCGCCATTTCGCGACAGAAAGCCCCCGGGCACCGGCGGCTCAGAGGGGGATAGCGAAGGAGTTTCCGGGGTGCCCATGCGCCCGAGCGCCGATAGCAGACGCGACGAAAACCCGTGGCGGATATTTTCTTCGACCCGCGTGGCTTCAAAAATACCGAGCTTCTGGGTTGCCATCGCACGGGAAAATCATGCTAGCGCCCGGCGCCATGTTCGAAAGCCTTTCGCGCGGGTTTCGCCAAGCAAAAAACCGCCTTGCCGGTCTCACCGAGCTTACAAACGACAACATCGAGGCGGCCCTTCGCGAGGTGCGCCAATCGCTCCTTGAGGCCGACGTCGAGCTCGGCGTCGTCAAAGCCTTCCTGGCGCGGGTCAAGGCAAAGGCCGTCGGCGAGACCGTGCAGGTGCGCGCCAAAGGTGCCGATGGGCGCGTGCTCAAGGTGTCCGCGGCGGATCAATTCACGAAGATTTGCCACGACGAAATGATCGCCCTCATGACGAGCGAGGGCGAGGCCCTGACGTTCGCGGCGAAGGGCGTGACGGGCATCATGATGGTCGGCCTGCAAGGCTCGGGCAAAACGACGAGCTGCGCAAAGCTGGCACTTTTCCTGACAAAACGCGGCAAACAAGTGCTGCTCGTGGCCGCCGATATGCAGCGGCCCGCCGCCGTGGAACAGCTTCAAGTGCTCGGCACACGCATTGGCGTTCCGGTCTTTCACATTCCCGGCGGCAGTCCCGTCGACATCTGCGCCAAGGGCCGCGAGTGGGCCCGCGCAGAGGGCTGCGACGTCGTCATCTTCGACACCGCGGGGCGTCTCGCCATCGACGAGGCCCTCATGGGCGAGCTTCTTGCCATCAAGTCGGCGGTCGTAGCGACCAACATCGTCCTCGTTGTCGACGCGATGATTGGCCAAGACGCGGTGAAGGTTTCCCGGGGATTTCACGACAAATTGGGGCTTACGGCGGTCATCCTCACCAAGCTCGACGGCGACGCACGCGGGGGCGCGGCGCTCAGCATTCGCGAGGTCACGGGCGCTCCGGTGCGGTTTGTGGGCATGGGCGAGCTGCCCGAAAAGTTCGAAGAATTTCGCCCCGAGGGCATGGCCTCGCGCGTTCTCGGCATGGGAGACGTCGTCGGGCTCATGAAAGACTTTGAGCAGGTCATCGACGAGAAAAAGGCCAGCGAGGACGCCGCGCGAATTCTCTCCGGCGAATTTTCCCTCGACGATTTCCTCGATCAAATCCGCATGATCCAGAAGATGGGGTCTCTCAAAGACATCGTCGGAAAGATGCCCGGGATGGACAACCTGATTCCCGCGGACGCAAACCTCGACGACGGCGAACTCGTCAAGGTGGAGGCCATGATTCAGTCGTTCACGCGCATGGAGCGCCGCGATCCGAATGCCTTGCTGCGCGAACCCAAGAGGGTCGAGCGCATCGCCCGGGGCTCGGGGCGAAGCGCCAAAGAGGTCTCGGAGCTCGTACAAAAGTTCTTGTTCATGAAGCAGATGATGGGCGGCCTCGGGCAGAACATGGGCGGATTGCTAGGCAAAATCCCTGGAATGAAGGGCCTATCCATGGCGAGAAACCTTCAAAAGCAGCTCGCCAAAATGGGCGGCGGCGGCCTGCCTGGTATGGCCGGCGGCTTCCCTGGTATGCCCGGCGGCTTCCCTGGTATGCCCGGCGGCTTTCCTGGTATGCCCGGCGGCTTTCCTGGTGTGCCCGACTTCGGCGGCATGGCTGGCATGGGCGGCATGGGTGGCCCGGCGGGCGAGTCGATGACGAAGATGAAGGTGCTTTCACCGGCGGAAAAAAACGCGCGCAAGGCCCTTCGTCAACGCGGCAACGACTCGCGCAAGAAGAATCGCCGCTAGATTTTGACCCCGCGTTTGGCGCTTGCCGCCTGTGATTTTGCTCCTCGATTGCGTTTCATCGTTCCTCGTATTTTTGGATACTGACTATGCCTACGACCCCATTCCTCTCCGTCAAATTTGCGCCCGCCCTCGCGTGCGCCGCCGCCGCCCTCGCCCTCTCGGTGGCCACCATGTCCACCACCGGCTGCATTTCGAGCACCAAGAAGGCGTCGTCCGAAGACCGCGACCGCACCAAAGACTACGTCCTCGCGGCCCTCCCGGCCGAGGGTGTGGTGAAGGCGGATGTGAACTTTGAGAACAAGGTTCGCCTCGTGGGCTACAAGGTCTCGCCGGAGACCGCGGCACCGGGAACCGAGGTAAAAATCACGTATTATTGGCAACTCGAGGGCGCGGTCGAAGCCGGCTGGAAGCTCTTCACCCACGTGCACGAGCCCAAGACCGACAAGCAAGACAACCTCGACTGGAACGGCGTGCTTCGCGAGCAGCGCGGCGACAACCAACTCTTTGGCCCCGACAAGTGGGAAAAGGGCAAAGTCTACGTCGACGAACAGACGTACCGCATTCCCGATTGGGCGACGCAGCCCGAGCTCGAGATGCTCGTCGGGGTGTGGAAAGACAACGCGCGCCTTCGCGTCGTTTCCGGCGCAAATGACGGGGAAAACCGGGCTTTGGTCGTGCGCGTCAAGACCGGCCTCTCCGGCGACGTCGCTCCAAAAGTTGACCCGGACAAGACCGGCGAACGCGAGGTCACCCCGGCTTTGCGGGCCACAAGACTCGCCGCCAGCGAGACGGTCACCGTCGATGGAAAAGCCGACGAAGCTTTTTGGGCGGGGGCTGCGAACACGGGCCCTTTCGTCGATGTGGCCTCGGGGAAAGACGCGCCCGAGTCCGCCACGCAAGGTAGTGCCCGCGTCGCCTTCAACGACGAAAAACTCTTCGTCTTCGTCAGCGTAAAGAGTGAGAAAATCCACGGCGGATTCGACAAGGCCAAAAATCCAAGCGGGTTCACGGCCGCAGGACAACCCAAACTTTGGACGCGCGACACCGCCGAGTTGATGATCGATCCCGACGGCGACGGCGACAACAAGAACTACTTCGAGATTCAAGTGAATCCCGAAAACAAGATTTTTCACTCGCGCTTCGACGACTACAACTTGCCCAAAGGCGGCGACAACGGGCCCTTCGGGCACGAAGACTGGAACGCCAAAATCGAGAGCAAAGTGACCCTCCACGGAACGGTGGACAACGACACCGACAAAGACGAGGGATACGATGTTGAGCTGGCAATTCCCTGGTCTTCCTTCGAGGGTAGCGGCAACGCGCCCCCCAAGAATGGCACCTCTTGGCGCATCAATTTCTACGCCATGAAAGACAACGGCGGCGTGGCTTGGTCGCCGATTTTGGGTCGCGGAAACTTCCACAAGTCGAGCCGTTTTGGCACGGTCAGCTTCGACGCTCGGCCCACGCTCTTGAGCAGGCTCCGCGGCCACCTCCCGTCGGCGGATCAAATCAAGGCGCTGCCCTAGCGCCCTTTTCAGCGACGTCGTCGCCTGTGAGGTCCCCTATGGGTCACTCCGATAACGACCAGGTTTCCTCGGCGCCGGGCCTCGACCGCCCGCTGCGGTGGTCCCTTGGCCTCCTGACGGTCGCCATCGTCCTCGCGCCGGAGCTCTTTGCCAGCGCGAGAACGCCCTTTCTTGCGCCTATCGCGGGTCTGGTGATGGGGAGTGCCGTTTTGGCGTCGTCCTCGACGGAAGGTGCCTCCCTGCGGCGGCCCGCGCGACTGCTCCTCGGTACCGCTCTTTTCCTTGTAGTTTACACGGGATTGCAGCTCGTGCCCCTGCCCGCGCAGCTGCTCCAGAAGCTTGCACCGTTTTCCGCGGACGCTTGGTCCCGTGCGCTTCATCCCCTGGGAAAAGCCGGGCCAGCGTTCGCGCCCATCACCGTTGACACCTTCGCCACCTGGCAAAATGTTCAGCGCGGCGTCCTCTATTTTCTTGCACTTTTGGCAACCGTGCGGGTCGCGCGCTCGCGAGACGGAACGCGGCGGGTGGAGGGTGCGTTGCTCGCGTCGGTGCTCTTGCTCGCGGTGGTATCGCTCGTGCACGGGCTTGCGGAGTTGCCCGAGGTTTTCGGGTTTTACGTGCCCACGCAGGCCCTTGGGCGGCACATGGGGCCGGTTTTTAACCCGAACCACCTGTCGGAATTTATCACGATAGGTTTTGCCATCGCGCTTGCGTGGGCGTTGGCTCCCGAGCCGCCGATGCCCCGAGTGCTGGCCTTTGTGCTGGCGGGCTCGCTTTTTTCGACCCAAATTTGGGTCGCGAGTCGCGGCGGTGTTGGCGCGAGTTTGGTTACAGCGATCTTGGTGCTCGCGGCCACATGGTATGCGCGCAACCGAGGTAAAACGCTGGGGTTTGTTGCCATCGCGACGCTTGCATCGGTGGGCCTGGGTGCCGCGCTCATCGTGCTCGGTTCCTCGGACGGCGCGTGGAGCGAGCTCCTCGAGCCGAGCCTCGAAAAGCTCGACGGCATCAAGGCCACGCTGCGCCTCGTTCCCCACGCCCCGCTCACGGGGGTCGGCCGCGGCGCATTCGAAAGTGCCTTTCCGCTCGTGCAACATGGCCCCGTGAGCGGCACCTGGGAAACCCCTGAGAGTTTGCTCCCCCAGTGGCTTTGCGAGTGGGGCATTCCTGCCACGATCATAGCCGTTACACTTATCTCGTATAGTTTGCGGATTGGTGTCGTGCTTGAGAGGTCTGTTCAGCCGATAGGCGCGTGGGCAGCGCTCTGGGGCGTGGCCCTGCAGAATATGGCGGATTTTGGCTCAGAAGTGCCTTCGATAGGGCTCCTCTGCGCCGCGTGCGCCGGCGTGTGCGTCGCCGGAAGTGCCGGACGCATCCACCCGTTTCGCGACCGTTTGCGATGGCGTTTCGCGGCGTGGACGACGGGCGGCGTGCTGGTGGTCCTTTCTTTTTGGCTCGGGGTTCGCTGGGAAGACGAGGTCAGCGCCGATCGTGAGCGCATGCACCGCCTCCTTTTGGACCCCGCGAAGACGCCGGATGAAGTGAATGCACTTTACACGGATGCAGCGCTACGTCATCCGGCCGAGCCGTATTTTCCCTACCTGCGCGTCTACCGCAGCGCGACTCTTCGCCTGCCCGACCTCGTCAGCTGGGCCTCGCGAACGCTCGAACGGCAGCCCCATCATGGTGCCGCAAAGCTTGCGTTGGCGCGTTTCTTGGTCGACAAAAATCCGTCGCAAGCGCGGGATTATTACCGGCGCGCGGCCACAGACGA
>CAMCKZ010000073.1 GCA_945875545.1 Polyangium aurulentum
GGCGGCGAGTTCGAACCCAGCGAATTTGCTAGTGAATTGACCGCAGACGCGGAGCTCGCTCCGGCAGACGAAGGTGTGGAAGACGCGGCACCCGAAGCCGAGGAACCCGCCGCGGACGCCGATGCAGAATACACCGACCACACGGGCTCGGGCGACGCACCCGCCGACGCCGACGCCCCCGAGGCTGAACTGGCCGCCGACGCCGAACCTGGGGAGCCTGCGCCCGAGGCCCAATCTGTGGAAGAAGAAGGCGCGGAAGCCGGTTGGGGCGGCGAGTTTGACGCGGGTCCATTTTCAAGCGAATTGACCGACGACCCGTTGCCGACCGAGCCGCCGATTCCGCATGCTTCGGGGTCAGGGTCGGAGCTGAGGGTCCTCGCGGAGGAACTCGACAAACTTGGACTGACAGCCCTCCAGGCGAGCAGCGTCTTGAAGCTGACGATGCAGATTGTGGAGCGCGCGGTGTGGGATGTCGTTCCACGGCTCGCCGAACAGCTCATTCGCGAAGAACTCGACCGGCTTACCCGGCCCTAGCCAGCCCTAGCGAGACTCCTCCGCGAAACGCCAACCCTCCCAAATCTAGGGCACGCGGAGGCAAGGCTGTTTGACGCGCGAAGGCTTTGTATTTCGACAACGAACGCCCACGACCGAGGTGCCGCCGGCTCTACCCTCGCGCACTTTCAGAACGCGCGTTGGTTGACGCGCACTGTATCGCCCGCCTGCAGCGGCGGATTCGGCTCGCGCCCCTCGGTGATGTCTTCTACGCTCAAGCTGACGGTGACAATGCGGCCCGTGCGGTCAACGCGCATCAGCACCACGTTGTCGCGATCGGCAATCGCCGTAAAGCCACCGGCCTGCGAGATAACCTCTACGAGACGCATTCCGTCGGACCAAGTTAGCGTGCCCGGTTTGGCAACTTCCCCAAGAACATTGACGCGCTTTGAATTGTATTGCTTAATCAACAGCGACAGCTGCGGATCTGTGTAAATTTTTGCCTCGAGCAATTTCGCGCGAAGCACATCGACCACCTCTTGCGGCTCAAGGCCCGCAACTTTGACCCGCTTGATGTACGGAAAGTCTACGCTGCCGTCGGGTTGCACGCGAAATTCGGACGGGAGGTCTTTCTCGCCGACAACCGAAACCGTAAAAACATCGCCGGCCCCAAGGGTGGTGCTCGTTTCAAGGGGCGGCAAGACAGATACGCGCGAGGCGTTCTGCTTGGTGCACGCACTCGTGAGCAACGCAATGCAGAAGCAAAAGGGCCACGCGCGAGTCGCCGAGATTGAAGCCAAGTGTACCTGCGCCGAAAACCGCGATTAGAGAGAGTACCGAATGCCGATGTAGGCTTCGGCGCGCGTCCAGTTCAAATCGACGAAGCCGGGCTGGGTCAGATTCTGCTTCAGAGTCACATCGCCCCGGTTTGACGCATACTTAAACGTGCCATTGATACCGATCGTGTTCGATATTCGGTATTCGGAGAAAACGGTGAAGTCAGGGCGAAGATTCGTAAACGCGGCTGAACGCACGGCACCAACGCTCTCTCCGGATGTGAAGCTCAGCCCGTTGAAACCGATGCTGCTCACGCCGCCCTCAATCGAGGAATAAACCTTACCTTGCCACAAGTACGTGGCCCGCAGGTAGCCGCGCGTCAAGCTTATCACACTGCCGAGCATGCTGGGCGAAAAGTCTCGGAGGAAACCGAGAGCCAGCGCGTTCGAGGAGGCGGCGTCGGCGTTGGACGCATCGGGAAGGGCCGCGGCGTCAAGAAAGTAGCGAATCTCGCCTTGGCCAATGAAACTCGCGAAGTCGCCTGGCGTTGGGCCGGGGCCTGGCTGAACGCCTGAGCTGCCGTAACCCGCCGCGAGAAGAATGCCGATGCGCGGCGTAATGAGCCCAGATGTACCCATTTTTAGGCGCATCGGAGCCAAATTACGCGTGTCGGAGGTATTTTTGTCGTAACCGAGAACACCATAGGCGGCATCGATAAACAGCGCATTCCGCGGTCGGAAGAGCCAACGCGCTCGCCCGACAGCGGTGTTTTCCGTCTGATTCGCGCTCTCTTGGTTGTCGAAAAAGCTGACGCGCCCGCGGTAGCCCGCGCGAATCTCCAGCGTGCCGCCCCCGGGACTGTACCCAATGTCGCCGTTAAACAGTGCGTCGTTTCGAACGAATGCCAGGTTGGGATCGCCGCTCGCCGTGGCGTTCACGGAGCGCAGGTAGCCGGCCCCGATAGTGCCGTTAAGAGGCTGACTTGGTGCAATCTGGAGGTCGAGGCTCCCGGCACCGCTGGTGTTTCGCTGATTGCCGTATTCGCCTGACAAAAACTCGCGGTACGTGGCTGCTCCGGTCGCGCGAAACTTGAACATCGGGGGCGCGCCCGCTGCGCCGCTCATGCGGTCGCCGGAGAGGGTGCTGAGCGACAAAGATGGCGTAATTCGAAGCGCCGCGAGGCCCAGGACCGGGAGTCCATTGCCCGACCCGTTCAGCGCATTTTGATCGGTGGAGGACGACCGAAGAAACCAGTTGGTGTCGTAGCCGACCTCGGAACCAATGCCCGGGTGCACCTCAAAGTTACCGGCCTTCACGCCAGGCCCCTCAGATGCCGCGCGGTCTTTGAGCCAAACCTGCGCATTCGCAATACTGGATGACAAAATCGCCACCCCTATAACCGAACCTATAACCGAACAAAAAAAAGTCTTCATACGCGCATTAGCCTTCTCTTAAAACCCAAACTGCCCATCCCGCTGAGAGGCGACTTTCACGCCCCCTCACCGCCCCTACTCCGGCCTGACCGTTACGCGCTCGTGGAGACCTTGATAACCGGTGCGCTCGGTATGGTATTTTGGTTCGCGAGCGGCGGATCCGACGACGCCGGCGACCCCGCCGGGCTCGCGGTCTGACCGGATGACTGACGACCCGTGGAGTCGGCGGCGCCCGTTAGGGGATCGACCGCGGGGTACTCCGAGGTTTGGCTGGTGGATGGCGTGCCGACGTCTGTGGAGATCTTCACCGAGGCCTCTTCTTGGACCCGCGTGCCCTCACCAACCGCCTGGCTCGTGGCATTCAGGTACTCGTCGCCGCGCTCGCCCATGATGGCGATTACCTCGGAATCTTGCTTGGCAGAGGCCGAATCGCCGCGCTCGACCGCCGACTTGAGCGAAGCGCGCCGCTCCACAGCGGAACGCAGCGACGCATTGGCTTGTGAGAGTTTTTCGCTCAAAAATAGAACCTTGACGACGTCGCGTTGGGATCGGGCCACATCGAGCTGGCGCTGGATGGCCGACGTGGCGCTCTTTAGGCGCTCGACCACCGCGTCAGCCTTGGCGACCATCTCGGCACCGCCCTCGACCTGGCCAACCTGGGAAGCGTCGCGGACTTGTGCGAGCGGGGAAGGAGCCGCGGACGGCTCGCCGTCGCTCTGCGCCATGGCCGAGGTTGCCGTGACGAGCGCAAGAAGCGCCGCGTATGAGGCTTTCGCGTTCAGAGTATTCATAGGCTTCATAAAAGTTCTCCCGACCGTAGTTATTCAGTGAAGGCGTGGTAAGTCAACCAGTTTAACACACTACTGCTTGATAAAGTTTACCGGCAGTTGAACGGCTGTGCCGCCGCCGCCCGGAGGGGCAAATTCGGCGTTGCGAATCTTCTTTTTGATGCACTCGAGCACGAAGTCGCTGAGCCCAGAGTTTTCGCGTACATCGACGCCGGCAACTTCGCCATTTGCGCCAACATTTGCGACGAAAACGGCGCGCCCGGCCATGCTCGGATCTTGCTCAAGACCCTTGTTGTAGCACTGGCGATAACCGGGCTTGAGCTTGTTGACCGTGGCCTCGAGGTTGTCGATCTGGACGGACGAGGTTGCTTTGCCGATCTGAATATCGCCCTTTGGACCCGCAACGGCCACTGGACCGGCTGCCGCGCCCGTGCCCGAGCCGCCCGTTCCGCCGCCGATGCCCGCCAATCCGCCGCCGCCGCCGCCGGGACGAACCGGGCCGCCGCCGCCTGTGCCGAGTTTGAGGTCTCCCCCGGCACCCGCCTGGGCCCCCGCGCTCGAGGCCGCCAACTTGGAGACGTCTCCGCCAGGAACCTCGCCCGCTTTGAGCGCGCCGGAAACCGTAGGACCCGTGCCGCCAAGCGTGGCCAGCGTGGCGGTCAGCATGGAGTCGAGTTGCGAAGAAAGCGCCGCCGCGGCTTTGTCGGAAATTCTTGGCTTCGCACCACCCGGGGCCTTGGCAGGCGCACTCGACGGTGCCGCCTGCTTGGCCGGCTCCGTGGGCTTCTTCTCTTCTTTCTTGTCTTTCGCGTCTTCGACCTTCTCAGGCTTCTCTTCGACAACCGGCTGCGGAATGTTCTTGACTGCCTCGAGAAGACCCTGAAACGACGCGTCTTCGTCGTAGACTGGGTCCATCCAGTCGGTGTACATTGCACCAATAAAACCGAAGTGAAGCAGGAACGAGAACGCCGCAATAACTGCGAGATTCCAGTCGATCGTGCTTGAGAGCCCGCCCTGAATCGAGAGGGGAATCTGCGGTTTTGGCTGCGGTGGCGGGGGCGCCACAAACTGAAAAAGGATCGTGGTTTCGCCGACGACAACCCGGCCGCGCGTGTCTTCGGTTAGGCGAATTTGGTAGACGGCCCCGTCTTTTTTGGCCGTTCCTCGCAGCGCAGAAAGATCGGAGATTCCAGTTGACAACGCGAGGCGACCGGTCATGCCGTCGATGAAATTCAGCGCGTAATCTGCGCCCGCGAGCTCGAACAACGTGAATCGCTCGGGCAACAGCTCGGAGCCGATGGTGAACGTTGCCTTCTCGCTCGTGCCAATCGTTACGGGGCCGCGCTGCTTGATAATGCGCTCCTCGATAACGCGGCCACCCTTGGCGACGATGCCAATGCGAAGAACCTTAGGCCCGTTTTGGGTCTGGATAGCCCGCATGACTGCGGTCATCTGACCCGTTCGGCCCTGATTCTGACCCCCCACGGAAGGCGTCGACATGCGCGTAATCCTCTTAATTGCTCTTACTTAACTGTTACCACGCCCACTCTACATCATCGTGCCCGCTGAGCGGTAGTTTTTGCGCACTCGGCATGCATTTCCAAGTTTTCAACACAGACGATGAGCCCCGCGTAAGCGTTGCGCTCTCGCTTGAGAGATTTTTCACCGCTCCGATGCAGCGCCGCCAAACACCCGGTCGCCACGACACCCAGCATCACGCAGCCGAGCGCCTGCCCGAGGGGACCATAGAGGGTTAGCCCTCGCGCATTCGCTGCGTCACCGAGGCCCGCGCGAATCGCCCAGGCCGCACCGCAAAAGCTCGCCGAAGTGGCAACACGAATGCCGGCGCGCAGCTCAGGTGTCTGCGAACGCAAGAGGTAATTCCACTCGCCGTCAACCTCGAAAAGCCAGCGTTCTCGCTCTTGGGCACCGGCGGCCCTTGCAGCAAATCTCAAGGCGTCGAACGCAGGAGAACGAGCGCTCTCGATCGCCGCTCGCAACACCTTGGGGCTGTGCCGAAGCACATCGGCGTCGAGGGGCAACGACCGCACCCCATGCGACAGCATGCGCACGGCCATCGCCACCGTGCCCCCCAAAATAGCCGCCACCACAAGCAACGGGACCATCAGAATGGCGACCCGCTCGTGGCACCCTCGATGCGATCAATAAAGCTCTTCTTTGGCTCAGATGAGTGCAGCCGCGTGGGCATTTTTCCGATTTCTTGAGCCGCGACCGGTTTCTGAACCCGGCCGACAACCGTGGTTTCGCGGACGACGATAATGCTCCCGCCCCGGCCACCCTTCGCCTGCGCAAAGGCCGTGCCCATGGAAACCACCAAAACGCACGGCACCACAGCCATGATGACGACCGTGACTAGTTTCGGTAGTGTGCACGAAATACGTGTCATTTTGTTCCTGCCTCCGCCAACTTCTGCTTCGCTGTGCTCATGAGTGAATCGGCGTCGTCGTCGACACCCGGAGGCGCTTTTGGCCCCCGAATGGCCACGTAGGCCTCCATCTCGCGCAACGCGCTGGCGTAACGCTCTTCGGGGCCGAGGCCCACTTTGTCACCCGCATACAGAAACAATATGGCAAGGTTGTAGTGGGGCTCACGCAACGCCGCATTTAGCGTGGCGGCGCGTTCCAGCGTCGATTTGGCTTCAGCGTAACGGCCCGCGAGCCGGTAGGCATCTCCGAGGGCCGTGGCCACATAGGCATTTTTCGGCGAAAAACGTGACGCCGTCTCGAGCGGGCCGATCGCGGCTTCGGCGTTTCCGGCCTCCAGGGTCATGACACCGAGGGCGAGGGCTGCCTCCGTTAGGTCGGGGCGGAGTTGATAAACCTTGCCGAAACCCTCAAGGGCCGCGGTGCGTCGCCCGGGGGTTCGGCGGTCGATGACGGCGCGAAGAAAGAGCGCCTCGGCGTTGTCTTTCGCGCGCGGGGGCGTCGTTTCGTTGATGCCGTCGAGGAGGGCTGTGAGGGCGTAGGCCGTCATGGATACGCGACCGGCGCGGTAATGGTCGCGGGCCACCGCCAGCATCGCTGGGACGTAGGATGAATCCAGGGAAAGCCCGCGCTGGGCCTCGGCCTGCGCCGTTGCGCTGTCGCCGGTAGCGGAGGCCGCCTCCGCGTGGAGAGTTGCCGCCGCCGCGGACTTCGTGAAAGACTGCGCCCGGGCCCGCGCCAACGACACGGCTTCTTCGCCCTTGCCATCGCCAACGAGCGCCATCACGAGGGAACGCGCTGCATCTGCGTCGCCGGGTTCGAGGGCGACGGCCCTTCGGTAGGCCTCGATGGCACCCGCCGTGTCGCCCTGGCGCTCCAACACGGCACCCACACCGACGAGCGGAATGGAGCTTCGTGGGGCCTCGCTGGCAGCCTTTAGGAAGGCCGCGTGGGCGTCTGGCAGCCGACCCTCGGTAAACGCCCGGGACGCGCCCTCAAAGGACGACCTGGCCCCGCCAGCGAGGGCCACGCGGGTCTCTATCGCCGCGGCAGCCGGCTTCTCGACGGCCGGGACGACCGGCGCGGCCTTCGCTGCGTCTTTCGCGGCCGCTGCCGGTGCACCGGGTGCGGCGCTGTTGGCGCTGTTGGCGCTGTTGGACGGACCAGCCGCGGGCGCAGCCTTTGCGCCGCCACAGCCCGTGACGGACGCGAGGGAGATGACCGCGACGGCCACCGCAAAACAAGGACCGAGGACTCTCACGCGGCGCATCAGTTGGCGCTCCCGGGGCGAGCTTCATCGCGGCCCGTGGCGGCGGGAAGGGCAAAAAGGCCCGACCGCGCCCGCTGAAACATGCCGTCTTCGTAGGTAAAGGTTCGTTTCTTTTCGACGTCGGTGGGGTCGTTGACCTTCTCGACGTAGCCCTTGAGCTTCGCGGAATCGGGGATGACAACCGCCAAATACGCGAGGCGGGCGATGGCCTTTTGCACGCCAGAATTGCGAACCCCGAACATCTTGGCGAAGGCGACCGCGCGGACGTAATCGGCTACGGCACCTTCATCGGCACCGGTCAGGTTCGTATCTTTCCAGGTTCGCCATTTTTCTTTGATGGCCGCCTTCATGTCGTCGATCTTTTCCATCAGTTCGTCGCGACCGCTGTCTTCGGCCATTTTGAAGAGCTTCTCTTGCTTGGCGTCGTAGAGCTTCACGTTGGGCGGAACCGCGTTGTAAAGCCCGGTTCGCAGGCCGTCGAAGATCGAACCGCGCCGCGCGTAAAACGCGGGAACCCACTGGGGCGAGGCGTAGGTCTCGATGAGCTTCGCGATGCGCTCGTTGTACTTGCTAGCCTCTTTGAGATCTTTTTCGAAAAGTTTGATGACGTCTGCGGAAGACCCTTTGTAATGGTGGTGACCCGCCTCGAAATCGAAGTTTTTCGCCAAATCTTCGTCCAAGAAGAAATACTCGCCCTCCCCCGCATAATCGACAAATGGGGCCTTTTCGGCCTTTTCTCTGTTTTGCGCTCGGTAATACTTCCACGCGTCAATCGTGGTTTCGTACCATTTACGAAAGCCTGCGTCACCGGCCTCGCGCTTCATTTTGGCCACGCGGTACGACGCCTCGAGGGCGTATTCGGCAGAAATAGGAACCTTGTGCTTCGCTGCAAAAAACGCGGTCAAATCGCGCTCGGCGGCAACGCGCGCCTCTCGGTTGGCGCCGCTGTCCGGGAGCATTTGGTCCCAGCGGTTGAACTCGAGGGACGCCAATTGGTACTCGGACGACGCAAGATCTTCCGCCGAAGGGTGCAGCGAACTCATGAGCTTGCGCATTTCTTCGCCCTTGGCGCGCTGGCCCAAAGACCCGTAAAGCCGCACCGCATTGAGCGATGCACCTCGCCGTTTGGCCTCGTCGAATCGCGGATTTTTAGCGATTTTTTCGAGGGTTTCCGCTGCTCGCTGAAAGTTGAAGAACCCAAAATACGTGGTCGACAAGGCGTCGAAGGCGTCCCCTAGCGATTGCATTCGCTCGCCGTATTTTTTCAGGTTCGGAGCGGTCTTGGCCTTCGCGTCGCCGTGTTGCAGCGACGCGAGCTTCACCTCGTTGCCGTACGCGCCGATGAACCGCTCGTAGCTCGCAATGGCCCGGGCAAACTCGCCCACTTGTTTGTAAGCGTATGCGGCGTTCATGGCCGCTTCGGGGGCTTCGTCGCGGTCTGGGGCCACCTGCAATGCGACCTCGAAAAGCGCCGCTGCTTCGCGGAAGAACTTGAGCTTGTCGGCCTGGGTCGTGGCGGCCTCGGCCGCCTTGAACTTCGCGCGGGCTCGCTCGAAAGAGGCCTCTTGGAGCGTGGGGTTCACGATGAGGTCGCGCTGGGCTATTTGCTCGGGATTGAGCGCGCAAGAGTGCTCTTTTTCGGCCTTCGCGAGAATCTCGGATGCGTCGAGATCGTGCTCGAGGTTGCTCATTGTGATGAGTTTGACCCAAGCCTTGAAACCGAAGTCGTCTTTGCCGCAATGCGTGCGCCACATGGGCTCGTAGCGAACGCGGGCCTCTTCGAACTGGCCGTACAGGAAGAACGTTTCTGCGGCGTAGGCCTCGAAATCGTACCCTCGGTGAAGCTTGTCGCGGGCCGGCGGCACGCGAACGGCGTATTCTTCGCGGGCTCGCACCGAATCGATGACCGGGCACGGTATCGCCGCCGGTGTGAACGAAATCAGCTTGGCACCGTCTTCGCGAACGACTTCTTGCGTGGGCAAACTGTTGCGTTGCTCAGCACCGGATTGCCCGCTCGATGAATCGAACTTCGCGTATTCGGCGTCGCGGCGCATGTCGACGAGGGTGACGAGGTAGGTGCTGGCGGCCTCCAAAAATTTGTCGTCTTCGTACGAATCTCGTGAGGCCAAACACGACTCCCGCGCGGAATCGAAGAGGGCATCGGCGGGGAGACCGTAGTCGTCGCCGGGAAGCTGAAAGAGCTTGAAGTCGACGACGACGAGATTGAATTGCGCGTCGGCTACCCAAAAACGACTGTCGTAGGCGTCGGGTGCGCCCTCGTCTTGCGCGAGGTAACCCTGCCAAGCGAGCGAAGCCCGCTCGAACTCCCCGCGCGACTTCAAGAGTTCCGTCTTTTTCCGCACGGAATCGCCCGTGTTGTCGGCCTCGGCGAGTGCCTGACGAGCATAATTCGTATGCGCTACGGCTGCATTGCGGACACCGGTTCGGACAAATTCTTCGGCGCGCCTTCGCGCCATGGGGTTGCCCTTGTTCGCCGCAACCCAGGGCGTTCGCCCGACGTACGAAGCAAGGTTCGTACGGGCGTCAAGGGCTTTCAGCAGGGTGACGTCGAATTCCGAGCTTCCGCGGTTCATCGTGAGAAGCTGCTGATCAAACGTGTTGGCGACCTCTTGCTGAAACACCGGCGCCTCGGGGTGCAGCGGAAACTGCGCAAGGAGTTGCTCGTAAATGGCAACCGCCAAATTGAACTGGTTGATCTGCCTCAGGTCGCTCGCAAGAACCTTGTAAACGTCTGGAGTCCATGGGCGATCTTGCGGAATCAGCGAGGCGTCGCGGAGGCGGTCGATGGCGGGCCTGAGGGCCGTTTCAATCTTGGACGGGCTGGTCTCGATATCGATGATGTCGGGGCGCACAATGAACGGATCGCGCTCCTCGGGGCCCTTGAAGTCGGCGGTCGCCAGAGAACCCGCGATGTACTGGAAGGCCTCTTGGCGGAAGTCGCTTCCGGGGTCGCCGGTTTGAGCCTCGCGCTCATCGGTGAAGCGAAGGAGTTCAACGAAAGCCCTGACCGAAGCCTCGTACCGCTGCTGCTTGAACAGCGACCACGCATGCTTGTAGAGTACAGCTCCGAGAACATCTTTGTTCGAAGCAAATGCCCTGGCGTTTCGGAACGCGCTGCCGGCCCGATTGTAGGACCACACTCCGGGCATTCCGATGAGGTCAGCTTCCGCATTGCGCGTGACTACGCCCGCGCCCTTGTCGAGCTGGTCGAATTCCCAGTTGCCAATCTGCCACCAGATCTCTGCGACGTATTTGTATTCGTGTTCCGGAACTCCGGCCTGTTCGACGGGCTTGCACGTCTCGGGAAATGAATCTTCGTAGAAGGTGTCCGCCGCGCGGTCGCCCTTTTTGGTGAGCCTCGGGACGTCGTCGTAGCGGCGGCGCCACGCGATCCACTCGTCTTCGGTGCGGTCTCCCTTGATGGGGAGAATGACATCGCGGTCCGGGCGGGCCGGGTCGCTGCTTGTGGGGTACGCGTAAAGATTGTGGCAAACGAGCGAACGCCAAACTTGCTGCGATTCGTCTACGCGCCCTGAGTCGTTCAGCGCGTGACCGAGGTAGTAATACGCCGCCGGTCGCTGCAAGAAGTTTGGGTAGTCTCGAATGACTTGCTTGTAGAGTACAATTGCCGGTGCGAGCGCCTTGTCGATGTCGGTGTCGGTCGTGCGCGCGCGCTCTTCGTGCAGCGCGGCCATTCGCATCATCGCCAAGGGCGTGGAATCGTCGTCGGCGGGGTCGCCGGCGTAGCGCTTCACAAAGATTTCTAGCGCGGCAATTGCCTGCGTTCGAGCCTCGGCCAGGGCCGCGCGTTCTGCGACGAGCTCCCGATCGAGGCCGAAGGTCGCGACGCGGCGTTTCTCACGGTAGTGCCCTCGGACAATATCGCTGACGGTCTCGTGAAACCGCGCACCCACGTTGCTGTAGTCTTTTGCAACGGCTTTCAGGGTCGTGAGGCCAGCCGCCTGCTCCGGCGTTGGGGCCTCGGCCGCGCGCTTGAGAACCACGGCCAGTTCCGTGGCGACAGACGCGGTTGCCGTTGGTTTCGCATAATTGCACGTTAGTTCGCTGGCTTTGCTCGCCGCGCGCCCCGGTACCGCTGAAGCGACGGGCGCAGCTTCGGGCGGGGCCGGCGGGGCGCTTGACGGGTCGGCGGGCGTTTCTGCGAGCGGCACCGGCGAGGAGCCGTCCGACGCTGGGCCCTCCGGCGCCGCGGCCGTGGCGGAATCCGTGCCGTGAACGGCATTTTTTGTGAGTTTCGCTTTTGTCTTGACTTTTGGCGTTTTGGTGCCCGCGGCCGCCCGTGCGGCAGCCGGCGCTGCGGCGGCATCGGTTCCAGGTCCGGAGCCCACAAGCCAAGCGGCCAGAAGAATGGAGGACAAGGCTCCCGTTCGTGACGTCGTTCGCATTCGATTTCCCTACGCTTGCGCGTTCAGCGTGCCGCCGGAATGTTGGTGTCTTTAAATACGGCGACTGGGCCCTCCTCCAACGCGTCTCGCATTTCGTCGTCGATGAGTCGTTCGCGCTTGGCTTTTTCCGTTAGAATCGTGGTGACGCGATGCTGCGCTTCCTCGCGAACCGTCCACGCGTGGGCCGAAATGCCGACGTCAGCCTTCAGCAGCAGTGCGTGCAACTTTTTGCGCGCAAGCTCCACATTGGTGCGCGCCACACCGCCGCATATGGAGCGCGCCTCTTTTTCGACCTCTTCGAGGCGACCAACAAACTGCGTGACCTCGGCAAGTTTCGCCGCGACTTGCAATTGCACCGCTGCGGCGCGATCACTTGCCTTCTCGCGGACCTCGCTCTCCAAGCGATCGAGGATGGCATCGGTGCTTTTTGCGCCATCAAGCACCGGAAGAACGCGCGCCACGTAGGCGCCACTTGCGGGTGCGGAAGCCGCCAAGACGAATTCGCGATCGACAAGCGAATTAAACTCGCGACGCGCCGCTGCTTCCATCGCCAAGAGGCCCGACTCGCCCCCGGACTGCGCGAGCGTTTCGCCTACGAGATGCTTGGTTTCGCGCGCGCCATCGCGCAGCGCAACGAGCGACTGCGCGTTGATGTCGAGCTCCGCAAGAACACGTGCCCGAGCCGAGGCGTCGCGCGTGACCCCGCGCTCTTCGTCGCGGGCGACGAGATCGCGCATTCGGTCGACCTGTGCCAGCAACGCGACGACCTCTTTTTCAAGGCGGACGAGACTATCGGCGACGCCGCGCAGGCTGTCTTCGGCCTGCGTGCCGCGGGACGAAAGAACCTCCACCGAAAGGGGTAGCCCTTCAATCAGCGGCATAAGCAAGCGCCGACGCGCCTGAATTTGCTGGAGTTCCGGCGATGCCTCGATTTGACTGACTTCGTCGAGACCGATCACGGCTTCGAGCCGACCGCGGCACACCTGATTGGCGACGACGGTAATCTCGCGCGTGGAGCCTCGGAATTCGGAAAGATTGGTGGCCCGGTTTGGGTCGGCAGCGACGCGCTCCAGCAGCTTCGCGCGGCGCTGAACTTGCTCGACGAGGCCTCGCACGAGACCGAGATCGGCGGCAAGATCGATGGCTCGTTTGCCGCTCGCCTCTTCGCGCACCAGCTTGATCGCCATCGGCGGAAGCTTATCGCCGCTCCCAGCGATATCCATCTCGCGCGCGGAAATAAGCTCAAAAAAATCGTCGGGCTTGGGCCTTGCGGTGAGGTAGCGATCAACCGATGTACGCTGCGGATCAAGCACGGCGCGAACGCTTTTGTAGAGTTCGAGAGCCTTGCCGAATGAACCATTTTTCAGGGCCAGATCGGCGCGGAGCAATTGCCCCTCCGCGAGCTCGCTGCTTCGGGGTCGAGCCTCGGCGAGAAGCTCCAACGCGCGCTCCGCGGATGGCGAATCTCCGCGTTGAACTTGAGCCCACGCGAGTTCCGCCGCTGCCTGCTCAAAGACGGGCGTTTGCGTACCGAAGGTCTTGTAGATTTCGGCGGCAGCAGAGAATTCGCGGCGCTCATAGAAAATACGCGCAACAGCAAGGCTGGCCAACTGCCCGAGCGACGCGGCGTCTGGGGCCGTGGACGACGAAGCCGCCGCCGCAAGACTCTGAAAAGCGGCGAGGGCACGGGGAAATTTTGTGCCCGCGATGGCCCCAGCCCGGGTGCCCGCCGACTCTTCGCGCAAGAGCAGCATGGCCTCGTAATAGCCAGTTTGCAGCGCCCGGTCCGCACCGCTGTTTGTCAAGTGCCCGCGAGCCTTGGCCGCCTCGCCGATCTCGATGTAAGCCTTGGCCCGCGCGTAGGAACTCTCTTGGTCGGCGGCATCGAGCCTCATCGACTCCGCACGCGAAAGCACCTGTTTCAGCAAGACGGAATCGTGGCGCGCGAGCCCGATAGCGACGATGCGATCGACGGATCGAACGGGGTAATCGCCGGAGCCGGGTTTTCCCGCCGCTGCGACGAGTTCTTGGTACTCGCGCGCCGCCGAGGATGGCTCGCCGTGCTCCCACAATGCCTGCGCCCGAAGCCAGCGCGCGTTGTAGTGGTTGGCGCCGTCGGCGGGCGTCGTGCTCTCGAGGACCTTTGTAAAAATACCGATCGCTTCGTCGTACGAACGACCACGAAGAGCCAATTCGCCATCGATGATTCGCTCGCTCACCGTGCGGCCGGTTGGCGCACCAAATAGTGAACCAATTCGACCCGCATTTCTTGTCGCGCCACCCACAAAATCAGAGGCCGCTTTGACGTGATCGTCTTGGTTTCCGCCTGCATTTGCAAGGGAAGGCCAAGCGACTGCGGCGGCCAGCAACACCCCCACCACCATCGCCGTTTTCACGGCGCAACCCCTTCGGATTTCACCGGGGTTTCGGACTGAAGTTTCTCGTTGGTTTCGGGCCATTCGAGACCAAGACGTTGGTCGAGGGGAGCGAAGAAACCGCCGTGCTCCGTAGCAAGAATCTTGAGACGCACAACCTTGCCTTCGCTCGTCGCGAACGAATGCGACCCTTTGACGTCGGCGCGAAACGCGGACATGTAGCTAAAAAGACCGCCCTTGGAGCCACGGTACGCGAGTTTTACCTGGACAATATGATCGCCTGGCTGCACCGCCGCCCGGAGCACCGGGACACTGCGCGTCGCCATGAGTGCGCCGTTTTCGTCTTGTTTGTTGAACTGAACGACGCCGTCGATTGTGATCGTCGCGCCGACGAGATCGAGGCCCGAACCGATGTCGTTCACGAAGTCGATTTCCGCGCGGCAACCTGAATCGCCGCCAGAAAGCACCGTATCGCTCAGCAAAGTAAGGCGAGCCTGACTGCGTCGAAGGTTCTCTTTGAGTTCGTCGACCTTTGCCTCGATATCGCGCAGTCTCACCGTGTACGTCGCGCCGTCAATCGCGGCAGCGGCGGGAGCGGCAGGAGCGGCGAGACCCGCGGAAACCGGCGCGATTGCAGGCACGACTGCAGCCGCGGGCGCCACTGGAGCCGCGGGAACGGCCGGAGCCGCGGGCGCCGCCGGGACTGCAACCACCGATGGCGAGCCCTCTTGGGCCGCGACGGAGCCAGCCAAGAGAAGGCCAGCGATAAACATTGAGGGGTCACAGAACGAGCGTCGCATGAGTGCAGTCCTTCGCGATGGGCGATGGAATAGGTCCGCCCGCTCCGCATGATAGCCAAAGATCACGAGGCGGTGCAATACTTTGTACCGCTTGGCGCCAAGTCGTTGCCGCGCCCGGCTTCAGTGCTCTTCTATGGGATGCCGACTGTGTGGTACGTCTCCGCGGTCATGGTCGATGCGTCCCCTCCTCCATCTTGGCTCGCGCGCGCGGGGGCGTGGGCTCGGAGGCCGCAAACGGCCATGGCTGCGGTCTTTGTCTTGAGCGCCGCTTCCAGCGTTGTCGTGCTCGCGCGCAAGCATCGAGGGACCAGCGCGTCTTTTTCCGTTCACGAGCGCGGCGCTCCGTCGAACGCCACGGCAGGGCCTGAGGGCAATGCGCTGCCAGCTGCGCCCCCCGAGCCGGAAACGACGGACCACGCCAAGAATTTGGATACCCCGTCGCCGGTGCACCCTCGGGCACATGTGGCAGTCGCTGAGCAGGCCAACACCATCGAGATGGCCCTCGATCTCGAGCAAAAAGGCCAGGCACAAGAGGCAATGGCCGCCCTCCGCGAACTCGGCGACAAGGGCGATTTCCGCGCGCGTTTTCTTTTGGGAAAAGCGGAAAAACTCCACCTCGGGTGTGCCTCCGCCCGCGAGACTTTCGCACGCCTCGCCAGGGAACCGCAACTTGGCGCGCTGGCCTGGGATGCTCGCCTCGAAGAAGGCCGCTGCGCCCGTCAGCTGGGCGATGAAGACGGGGCCCGTCGCGCGCTCCAAACGCTGATCGACGTGCCCTCGCACCGCGAACGCGCGGTCAGCGAGTTGCGCGAACTCGACTAATCGACGGCCCTCGCACGCCTATACCCTGTATGTGCCGAGGCTGCTCTAGAAAGTGGCTTCCACGAGAAGAAACTTGTTATTGAGTTTCTTTGTAGTCACTTCGCGAAATGTTTTACCCTGAACCTCGGCGCGAAGACCCGCAACGCGCGAATGTTCGGTGACGAAGAAAAAGCGGTGCACCCCCTGCTCCTGTTTCTTCTTAATCCAAGCGGTGAACGCTGCGCCACTGGAGACAAAGGCTGGAACGCGGTTACCGCTGTAAATATTCTCGCCCTTCCAGTTCATTTGATACGCAATGACAGGCTCATCGGCACTGCCGCGTTCCTTGTAATATGCCTCGAAGAGCTCGCGTTGGCCCCAATGCGGCGATACGGCGATAAAGTAGACGTCGAGTCCCCAGACCGTGACGATCGACGCAAGACTTAACCACGCAACCAAAATGACCTGCCGGCTCGCGGGCCGTGACAATAGAATCGCAAGTGCCGCCGCAACGACGGTAAAAGCTGCGAGCGGTGCCGCAAAATCGAGTTCGACGGGCCAGGGCCGTTTATAATTATACGTAAAGAGCTGCAATAGCCGCACCGCGCCAGGAGCCTCGGGCGTGCGCTCGAACAGATCGTGGCCGACGACAAGCACAAGAAATGCTCCGCAAACGAGGCCCGCTCCCGCACCGGCCGTTGACGGTCGCGCACCTTCAGCGCTGCCACCGGCCTGGGGCTGGAGGCCCCAAATGGCGTAAATTCCAAGGCCAACCGCAATAACAAGGAGAATCAACCCGAGGGGCGAAAAAGCGAGACCCGCGGACGATTCTTGCGGCGGCACCCCAAAGCGGCTCACGCCAATCACGGCGAGCAGTACCGCAAAGATAGCAGCAAAACCTTTGCGGGCTCTGGGAACAGCGACGCCTTGTTCGTCCAAAAGGTCGTCGAGGAGAATGCCGATGACCATCGCGAGAGGTGGAACGAGGGGAAACGCATAGTGATGAAACTTGGTGCCCATAAGGCTGAAAAGCCCGAACCCCAGCACCGCCCACGCGACGCAGAACGTGGCCGCCTCGCGCTTGGGCGTGGACTTACCGAATACGACGGATCGCGCCAGCGCCATCGGTGCCAATGCCGTCCAGGGAAAAAGCGCATAACCAAGCTGCCAAAAATAGAAACGAAAACTAGTGTCGTCGCCCTCGTTGGTATCGTGCACATGACTGAATGCACGATTGAACATATCGTGAAAAATCAGCCGATCCGTAAAGGGCGGCCCGTGGCGCACAAACATCGCCACGTACCACGGCATAGCCACCACGATGAGCGCGACGAGCCCCGACACAAGCTCGCTGGAGGCCAAATCGCGCCAGCGTCGTGTGGACGCGAGGTGCACGAAGACCACGCCCGCCGGCAAGATGATTCC
>CAMCKZ010000074.1 GCA_945875545.1 Polyangium aurulentum
GTTTGATGCGCTACGACATCGACAGCCTCGACAACCGCAACCCCGCGGCTTTGGAGCGCGCCCTCCCGTTTGTGGAGCAGGTGCTCGCGCCCTATTTTCGCAGCACGGTGCGCGGTACCGAGCGAATTCCCAAGGGCGCGGGCCTCTACGTGGGCAACCACAGCTCGGGGCCCATCACCCCCGACACCTTCCTGGTTGGAGCGGCGATTTACCGCGCCCATGGCCTCGCCGAAATGCCGTATGGTCTTGGGCACGAGCTGGCCATCTCGCTCCCGGGTTTGCACGAAATCGTCGTCCCCCTCGGGGCTGTGCGCGCGAGCCACAAAAACGCCCACCGGCTGTTTGAGCGCGGCTCAAAAGTTCTCGTCTACCCGGGCGGCGACCGCGACTCCATGCGGCCGTTTCGCGACCGAAACCACATCGTCTTCGATGGTCGTGCGGGCTACATTCGCTTGGCGGTGCGCGAGGGAGTTCCCATTATTCCCGTGGTCACCGAGGGCTCGCACGCAACGTGTTACATCATCGACGACGGCCGGTGGCTCGCGAAGCTGCTCGGGGTCGATCGCCTGTTTCGCATCAAAGTGTGGCCCATTACACTGTGTGTTCCGTGGGGTGTGGTCGTGGGGCCGGGCCTTTTTTACTTTCCGTGGCGGGCTCGCATCACGAGCGAAATCCTTGAGCCCATCTTTTTTGCCCGCACCGGTGAAGACGCCGCAGAAGACGAAGCGTACGTACGTGCCTGCGCCGATCACGTCGAGGGCACCATGCAAGCCGCCCTCGACCGCCTGGTACGAGCCCGCGGGTGAATCTCGCGCCTTTGCCCATCGACGGCGTGCTTCCGGCCATTGTGAGCTCGGTGCTTCGCGGCCGAAATATCGTCGTGACGTCACCCCCGGGCAGCGGGAAAACCACGCGTATTCCGAGGGCCCTGCTCGATGCGGGTCTTGCCGATAAGGGTGAAATCGTCATTCTCGAGCCCCGCCGATTGGCCGCACGCCTCGCCGCCAAACGCGTGGCCGAAGAGCTAGGCGAACCCCTCGGGCGAACCGTCGGTTACCAAGTGCGCTTCGACAGCGTGGGCGGCAATGACGTTCGTTTGCGCTTCGTCACCGAGGGCGTGCTGACGCGACGGCTCCTCGCAGACCCGTCGATAGCAGGCATTTCGGTCATCTTGGCCGATGAAGCCCACGAGCGAAACCTCGAAGGCGACACGGCGCTGGCCCTCGCCCGCCGCGCGCAGCTCACGTCCCGGCCCGATTTGCGCCTGGGAATTCTCTCAGCAACCATCGCCGCCGACCATTTTGCTCGCTGGTGCGACGCCGATGTGCATGAGAGCGATGGCCGCCTGCACGAGGTCGATCGGCGCTTCTCACCTCCCGACGACCGCCCTGTCGAAGCGCGCGCCCTCTCGGCATTGCATGCACTCTACACCGAGGGACTATCGGGCCACGTTCTCGTTTTTTTGCCCGGGGCGGGCGAGATTCGCCGGTGTTTGGAGCGCGCCGAAAAGCTTGCGGTCCTTTTCGATTTGGAGCTTGCGGGCCTCCATGGTTCCATGACCCCCGACGAACAGGACGCGGCCGTTTTTGGGCGCACCAAAAAGCGTCGCGTCATTTTTTCCACGAACGTTGCGGAGTCGTCCATCACCATCGAGGGAGTGGCCGCGGTCGTCGATTCGGGCCTCGAACGTCGAGCAAAACGCCACGCAACGTTGGGTACCGTCGAACTTGTGCTCGCGCCCATCGCGCAGTCGTCGGCCGATCAGCGGGCAGGCCGCGCAGGCCGCACGGGGCCAGGAATTGCGGTGCGCCTGTGGACCAAAAGCGAGGACGAAAGGCGTCCGCGCATGGCCGTTCCCGATGTTGAAACGGCCGATCTGGCCCCGCTGCTTCTTTCCCTATGCGTGCATCATGCAAGTGATTTGCCCTGGCTCGACCGACCTTCGGAAAAGCGCCTTTTGGAGGCGGGCGCTCTCCTCCGCAGCCTCGCGTTTATCGATGCGCAAGGCCTGCCCACACCGTCCGCTCTGCGTGCCGCAAGCTGGCCGATGCATCCGCGCGCAAGCCGCATTGCCCTCGCCGGAGAGGCCCTCGGAATCGCCAAAACATCGGCTTTTGCCGCACTTTTGGCCACAGAAGGCAGCCTGGCCCGGCGCGCATTTTACGGCGGACGAGGGGCCGGAGATGGCGGCGGACGAGCGGCCGGAGATGGCGGCGATCGGGCAACGGTCGACAGCGATCTCGACGCCGATCTGGAGGCCTTGGAGGATCTCGCGAATCTCCGAAATCCCGAACGTGAAGCGCGCCATCGTGGCCTCGACGCGGCCCGGGTACGCGAGGTTTTTCACACCGTGGAGAGGTTGGGTCGCGCCTTCGCGAGCGATGCCAAAACGGCTACGCAAGAACTCTTGGCGCGGGCCCTCCTCGCCGGCCACCCGGACAGGCTCGCCCAGCGACTCGACGCAAACCCCGCGCAGTTGCGCCTCGTCGACGGGGGCCGAGCGCGCATGGGCGAAGAGAGCGCGGTGCGCCACGCGCCGTGTTTGATGGTCCACGATGCCGTCGAAAGACAAGGAGAAACGCTGGTTTCTCGCGCAACGGGCATTGACGCGGCGGAACTTCTTTCCCTCGACGAATCGCGACTGAAGGAGAAGTGCGAGGCTTTGTGGAACGAGCGTTCCGAGCGCGTCGACGTGCGCACGCGGCTGTATTTTGGGGCCCTCGTTTTGGACGAAAGCACCGCCGCGCCCGCTGCCGACGACGACGCGGCCCTCGCGCTGCTCACGGAACGCGCGCTGGCCTCCGGCGTCTTCGACGCGAAAGATGCCCTCGAACGACTTCGCGCGCGCCTCGCGTTTGCGTGCGGCGGCCCGGCCCCGGAGCGCGTGGCGATCGCGTCGGAGCTGGCCCGCGGAAGCCGGTCATTGGGTGAACTGCGAGGCCTCGCGCTGCCGGGCGCGTGGATCCATCGCTGCGAGCCCAGTGTGCGTCAAGCCCTGGAAAATCACGCGCCAGAGAGCTTCGCGCTGCCAACGGGCAAGGTCGCCACCATCAAGTGGGGCTTCGATAAACCGCCCTACGTGGAGGTATTTCTTCACGACCTTTTTGGCCAAGAAGAGGGCCCGCGCGTGGGCCTTCGCCGCGAGCCCCTCGTGCTTCACCTGCTGGCCCCGAACAGCCGACCCGTGCAGGTTACAAGTGATTTGGCCGGGTTCTGGGACCGGCACTACGCGGCCATTCGCCGCGAGCTGATGCGAAAATACCCGCGGCATCAATGGCCCGAAGACCCGCGGGCCGCAGCCCCCGGCCGCTTCGCCCATCGTGGCCGCTTGAATTAAGGCGAGGCTCTGGGAAACCGCGGGCCGCCGATCGCCCCGTGACTGGCCGTGAGTGGCCGTGAGTGGCCGTGAGTGGCCGTGAGTGGCCCTGAGTGGCCGTGACTGGCCGTGGCCGGCCGTGGCCGACCGTGGCCGGTCATAACGGAGCGTAACCAGCTGATTTTACAGCTAAATGAGCTTGGCACGTAAGCTGCTCATGGGGGTCCATGCCCACCCATTTACCCCTCGCTTCCGCTGTTTTTTCCTCTGGCCGCGCCCTGGTCGCCCTGTTTTTCGCTCCCCTCTTGGGCTGCGGGGCAACGGCCGAGCCCCTACCCTTGCTCGAATTGGAGTCCGCCGCCGCGGACCCTCCCCGCGCCGCGAGCTACGTCGAGGAGCCGGCGGGCGCGATCTTCGTGTCTCCCGTTGGCAACGACGACGACCCGGGTTCACGCGCCGCACCGGTCATGACCTTCGCTCGGGCCGTCGCGCTTGCGCGTCCCGGCGAGCGCCACATCGTGCTGTGCGCGGGCACTTTCAGCCGCCCGTTGGAGCTGACGAACGACCTCGGCGCGGACGCTTTTTCCGTCACGGGTGGCGCGTCTTGCCTGGGTTTTCCCAAGGGTCCAAGCGTCGTGCGCACAACCTCGGTGCCGGCCCTGCATGTCTTCGCGGTCGCCGGTCCCACGCGCATCGAGCGCATCACGTTTGAGCGTGCCGACGCCGTAGACGCGGGCGCCTCGTCGATCGCGGCGCACATCGCGTTCGTCGACGACGTGCGGCTCACGGACGTCACCATTCGCGCGGGCAACGGAAGTCCCGGGGCCATGGGCGGCACAGCGATTTTGTCCCCGTGCGCCGAGCCCCCGGACCCGCGCGTTCCGACGCACATCGGCCACGACGGCAAAGGCGCCGCGGTGCCCGGGTACCTCTCGGGAACATGGGTTCCAGAGTCGGGGCATAGCGGCGGAATCCTGCGATTTCCCAGGTCTTCCCGCTGCGTCGAGGCCCCGGTGGCGGCCGGCGCTTTCGGGGGCGGGGGCGGCGCAAGCATCGGCCTTGTCGCGCGCTTGACACACCTCACCCTCGTGCGATCGGTCATCCTGGCCCAGGACGCGGCCAACGGCGGCAGCGGCGGCTCGGCGCAAGCACCCACATGCGATCCGGCGGCCCAAAAAAGTTGCGAAGTGCTCGACATCGGCGGCGGCGGCGGCGGCGCTGGAGGCGTCTCCACGGCGGTCCTTCACCGGCAAACGCTCTTCGATATGGACGCCGCAAGCCGAATGGCCGCGGGCGGCGCAGGCCTCGGCGGAAACGGCGGGCAAGGTGCGCGCTGGCTTCACGGAACCGCTGGAATTGCAGGGATTTCATCTCCCATGCTCAGCGCCGAAGACTTTCCAGAAACCACCGCGGAGGGCACAGAGGACGAACAAGAATCCATGTAAACTACACTTTTTAACGAGGTCTGTGCAGTCTGCACCGACACGCGCAAGGCTCCCGCGACGTTCGCGAGGGCCTCGCGTGTCATCCCCGGATGGCCACGATGGAGAGCTCGCGTCGGCGACCCTCCACGGCCACCTCGCACTCGTCGCCCACGCGTTTTCCGTTGAGCGCGCGGCCAATCGGCGACCTCGGGGTTACGACCTGAATGCGGCCCGCCCCGAGCTTGTGCCCGCCGCCGTAGGGCGCGACGAAAAAGGAGAGCGTGGCGCCGTCTTCTTCGACCGTGACGAGGGCCCCCGAGGCCGCCGCACTATCGTCGTCGAAACGGCCCGCCCCGAGGGACGAAACTTCCCTCAGCCCGGCGCGCAAATCTTCCAAACGAAGCGCATGACCCCGGGCGAGGTAAGATGCCTCAAGTGCCCGTGTATCCTTGGAATTTTCCGGTTTGGCCTCCTCGTGGGTGGCCGCCTCGAAGGCTCCCTTTTGGGCGCGCTCGAGGGTTTCGAGGTCGGCTGTCAGCAGTGCCAAGAGCTCCGCCTTCAGGGCCTCAAATCGGGGCAATGAATCCATCGCGATCCTCGGCGTTGGTCAACGGGCGCGCCGGGCTCGCGACGCAATGAGCATGGCCATCTCCAACGCTTGATCGCAATTCAGGCGCGGATCAACCTTCGTGCGGTAGTCACGTTTTAGGTCACCCGCGCCAATGCCACTCGCGCCGCCAATGCACTCGGTGACGTTTTCGCCCGTGAGTTCAAAGTGCACGCCGCCCTGCACCGTTCCCATCTTGGTGTGCACATCGAGGGCCGCATCGACCTCGTGCAGAATGCGATCAAAGCGCCGCGTCTTGATGCCGTCGGTGGTGGTTTCCGTGTTGCCGTGCATGGGGTCGCAAACCCACAAAACAGGGTGTTTTACCCGCTCAACCCACGCAATCATCTTCGGCAAGACCTCGCTTACTTTGTCGGCGCCCATGCGGTGAATGAGCGTGATGCGGCCAGCTTCGCGCGCCGGATTCAGCGCTTCCAACAGGCCGAGAAGCCAATCTTCGGTCATGGCGGCACCGATTTTTATCGCAATCGGATTCTGCACGCCGCGAAAATATTCGACGTGAGCGCCGTCGAGTTGGGCGGTGCGCATGCCGATCCATGGGTAGTGCGTCGAAAGGTCGTACCAGCCCTCGCGCCGAGGAACTTTCCGCGTTTGCGCTTCTTCGTAGTGAAGCGAAAGGCCCTCGTGACTCGTGAAAAATTCGATGCGGCGGAGGTCTGCGAGGTCGAGCCCCGACACGGCGCGCGTGAAGCTCAACGACTCGCGAATGGCCCCGACAATGCGCTCGTACTCGCCCGCGTGACGCGAGGTTTGCGCGAAGGAAAGATCCCAGTATTCCGGGTGATGCATGTCGGCGAAACCGCCATCGGCGAGGGCCCGAATGAAGTTCAGCGTGAGCGCCGATCGTTCGTAACCGCGCAGCATCAAGTCGGGCTCGGGCCTTCGCTCCGCCTCGGTAAAACCCTGGCAATTCACGTTGTCGCCGCGGTACGCAGGAAGTGTGACATCTCCGCGGGTTTCCCAATCGGAGCTGCGTGGTTTCGCGTATTGGCCCGCGATTCGCCCGACGCGAACGACGGGGCGCCGCGACCCGTGCACGAGCACCAAGCTCATTTGAAGCAGAATTTTGAGCTTGGCCGCAATCGACTCGGAGCTGCAGTCGTCGAACGACTCGGCGCAATCGCCGCCTTGCAGCAAGAAAGCTTCGCCGCGCGCAGCCTTCGCCAAGTGCGCCTTCAACGCTTCCACTTCCCACGAGGTCACGAGCGGCGGCATGCGCGCCATCTCGTTCACGACGGCATTGAGCTTGTCTTCGTCGGGGTAAGAAACCTGCTGCGCGGCATTTTTTGATCGCCAAGAATCAGGGCGCCAGTCGGACATGGTCGTGAGCGTAGCGCCCCTTTTGCACCGTGTCAACGCGCTGCGTTAACATGGTATTTTCTCCAATAGTTTCGGGCCGTTCAGCCTTATTGGTCTTGTTTCGGTTCCGGCAGCGACCCCTCGTAAATCCGGGCGATGGCGGGCATGAGTACGCCGTTCGGCGCGAGCTTCATGCCGGCGGCCATGAGCTTATTGGAAGCGCCGGGAACGGTGAGGACGCGGCGTTTTTTGAATCCCTCGAGGGCGATGCGGGCGCACTCGTCGGCGCTCATGATGCCCACATCGCCGGCGCTGAACTTGCGTGAGAGGCCCGAGAGTTCAAGCATTTCGGTGGCAATGCCGCCGGGCGCAAACACGCTTACCGACGGGCCCTTGCCCTTAAGTTCGTACGCGAGACTGCGCCCGTAACTTGTGACGAAGGCCTTCGTCGCCGCGTACGCCGCTTGGTACGGCAGGGGAGCAAAGCCCGCCATGCTCGAAATCAAGAGCACGCCGCCGCTGTTCTTCTTGTGAACGAAATACTTGGAAAATGACTGGCAAAGATGCACGAGGGCGGTGACGTTTGTGGCCAGCAAATTGTCGAACGAGGGCATGTCTTGGTCGAGCGTGTGCCCGTAATACGTGACGCCTGCATTGAGCACCGCACCGCGCACTTCACCGACCGCGACGGCTTCCGAAAAGACCCGCGCGACATCGGCGGATTTCGCAAGATCGGCGACGATCGGATGCACCCGCGTCGTGCCATCGTGAAGCTCTTGAGCGAGGGCTTCGAGGCGATCGCGACGACGCGCCACGGCGACAACGTTCGCGCCGTGCTCCTTCACGAGCTGCGTCGCCATCTCCCGGCCAAGGCCTGAAGAAGCGCCCGTAACGACCACCCAATGACCGCGAACATCCAAGGGAGAAACCTTCATTCGCGCGGTTCTATACCGTTTTTGGCCTCGTGGAATAAAACCCTGCGAGGGTCCCTGGGCGAGGCACGTTGGAAGGAACGTTCGTCGTTCCCAACGGGAACAAACCTGCACTACGGTTCGTCTCCATGACGCCGAACGCAGAGTCTGTAGTGCCCGATACGCGGCAACATCTCGAAGACATGTACCGGCGAATGGTGCTCATTCGGCGCGTCGAAGAAGAGTGCGCGCGCGCGTACGCCCTCGGCAAAATCGGTGGATTTCTCCATCTTTACATCGGCCAAGAGGCCGTCGCCGTCGGAGCTGTGGCCGCCATCGAGCCAACGGATTACGTCGTAACAACCTACCGCGATCACGGCCTCGCCATCGCGAAGGGCATGAGTGCCCGCGCGTGCTTGGCCGAGCTTTTTGGCAAGGCCACGGGGTGTTCCAAGGGCCTCGGCGGGTCGATGCACCTCTTCGACGAAGAGCGTCGTTTCATGGGCGGTCACGGCATTGTCGGCGCGCACATACCGCTCGCAGCCGGCATCGCATTCGCAGCAAAATACCGGGGCGAATCAAACGTGACGCTCTGTTTTTTTGGCGAGGGTGCGGTCTCCATCGGGGCCTTTCACGAGGGGCTTTCCCTCGCCGCGTTGTGGAAATTGCCGATTGTTTTCGTCTGCGAAAACAACGAATACGCCATGGGCACCCCGCTCGATCGTTCGCTGTCCATCGCCGACGTCTCGGCCAAAGCCCTCTCGTACGGCATGGCGCGAGACCGCCTTTTCGTCACCGACGTCCTCGACGTAGAACGCACCATGGCGGCCGCCGTCGCCCGGGCCAGGGCAGGCCACCCCAGCCTCGTAGAAGTGCGCACATACCGCTTCAGGGGCCATTCAATGAGCGATCCGGGCAAGTACCGCAGTGCCAACGAAGTCGACAAACACAAGGCCAACGATCCCCTCGTGCGCGCGCGCCGCGACCTCTTGGCGCTGGGCCGCAAAGAAGACGAACTCAAAGCCCTCGAGGCCTCCGTCGAAGACGAGGTGCAAGACGCGGTTCGCTTCGCCGAAGCCAGCCCTGAGCCCGACGCCTCCATCCTCGAAACCGCGACGTACGCCGGTCCGTTCGCGTCCTGACCGCCCCGTGATGGATTCCTGATCGCCTCCTGATCGCCTCCAAAATTTTCTTCCCCTGCGAAAGCTTTTGTCCTCATGGCCATTCGTTCCCTGCGTTACCGAGAAGCCCTTCGTGAGGCGATGATCGAGGAAATGGAGCGCGATCCCGCGGTTTTCATTCTCGGCGAAGAGGTTGGTCACTACGACGGCGCGTACAAAGTCACCGAGGGCATGCTCGCCAAATTCGGTGAGCGTCGCGTGCTCGATACGCCCATCGCCGAGGCGGGCTTCGCGGGCATTGCCATCGGTGCGGCCATCGTCGGGCTCCGGCCCGTCGTCGAATTCATGACGTGGAACTTCAGCGCCGTGGCCTTCGACCAAATTCTCAACAACGCCGCCAAGCTCCGGCAGATGAGCGGCGGCCAGCTCAAATGCCCCATCGTCTTTCGAGGCCCAAACGGCAGCGCCAAGCAAGTGGGAAGCCAGCACTCGCACGCTATGGAACACTTTTACGCCACGATTCCCGGGCTTAAAGTGGTTGCCCCGGCTTTTTCTCAAGACGCCAAGGGCCTCCTCAAGACAGCCATACGAGATGATGATCCCGTATGTTTTATGGAATCCGAAACCCTCTATAGCGTAAAGGGCGACGTCGACGACGCCATCGACGCGATTCCGTTCGGTGTGGCCCAGGTGGTTCGCACAGGTACACGATGCACCCTGGTCGCATACGCACGCATGACTCACGTATGCCTTGAGGCTGCGAAGATCCTCGCGGAGCAAGGCGTTGAAGTCGAGGTCGTGGATCTCCGTTCGCTGCGCCCTCTCGACGAAGACACCATCATCGCTTCCGTTCAAAAAACCCACTATTGCGTCGTCGTCCACGAAGGATTTCCCTACGGCGGGGTGGGTGCCGAAGTGGCCGACCGGGTGCAGCGCCTCGCCTTCGACTCCCTCGACGGCCCGGTGCTTCGCGTGACGAACTTCGATGTGCCCATGCCCTACAACGCCAACCTCGAACAGCTTTGCATTCCGAGTGCCGCGCGCGTTGTGGCCACGGTCGAGCGCCTTCTAAGCCGTTAACCACCTCACGCACGCCCCGCATCCATTTTCAATATACTTTACAGATAGTTACAGTCTTTCTGAGACCATACGGAACATATCCATGGCCAAGCTTCTCGAAATGCCCAAGCTTTCCCCCACGATGGACGAGGGCGTCATCGCGGTTTGGCACAAAAAACCCGGGGATTCCTTCGAGGTCGACGACGTCTTGGCCGAGGTCGAGACCGACAAAGCCACCATGGAATTCCGCGCCTTCGACGCCACATCGCTGCTTGAAATTCTCGTGCCCGCGGGCGGTCTCGTGAAACTCGGGCAGCCGGTGGCCATCGTGGGCAACCCCGGAGACGACGTCTCGGCGCTGAAGGCTTCGCTCAAGACGCAGGCTGCGGCCCCTTCGCTCGCCGCCCATTCTCCCGCTTCGCCCGACGTGCCGATCGCCGACCGCGGCCCGTCGTCGGCGGTTGAAACATCCCCCGCGATGCCTCACAACGCTGCGGGCGAACCCGAGTCGGCCCCGGTGCGTACGCCGGCCCTCAGGGCCCCTATTCCCGTGCTTTCCCGCACGGAATACGCGCCACGCGTTGCGGCTGCCAGCGGCGAGTCCGCGGGCGTTCGGCGCCCCCTCGCGAGTCCTCACCTGAGGCAGCTCGCGCGCGAGAAATCCATCGACCTCGCGGGCGTGCTCGGCACGGGTCCAAACGGCCGAATCGTGGCCGGCGATCTGGAGCGCGCGCCCGCCCCATCGCCAACGGTTCGCGCGACGGCCGCTGCGGTTTCGCTTGCGCCAAGCGTGCGCACGCTGCTCTCACCGATGCGAAAAACGATCGCGCGTCGCCTCAGCGAATCGAAGCGCGATGTGCCTCACTTTTATTTGAAGATTGACCTCGACGCAGGCAAGCTCGTCGCCGCCCGCGAAGAGCTTGTAGCGGCCCTTGCGGCCGAAGCCAAAGCGACGGATACGCCGGAAAAACCCTCGCTAAACGACTTCATCTTGTGCGCCGTAAGCCGCGCCCTCGTGATGGTTCCCGAGTGCAACGCGAGCTTCGACGGCGACGCCATCATCACCCATCGTCGGGCCGATATTTCGGTCGCGGTGGCGGTGCCCGATGGCCTCGTGACGCCCGTCGTGCGCAACGCCGAAACCCTCTCGCTGATGGCGATCTCGCGCGAGGTCAGGCGTCTCGCGGCCAAGGCCAAGGCCAAAACAATTCGACCCGAAGAGATGACCGGCGGCACCTTCAGCGTGTCGAACTTGGGCATGTACGGCATCGATGAGTTCGCCGCGGTGATCAACCCGCCCGAGGGCGCCATCTTGGCCGTGGGCCGCGTGCGTGACGAAGCCGTCGTGCGCGCCGGCACGATTCTACCAGGAAAACGCCTCGCAATGACGCTATCGTGCGACCACCGTGTCATCGACGGCGCCGTCGGCGCACGCTTCTTGGCGGCCCTGCGCGGCCTGCTCGAAAACCCCGTAAGACTCCTCGCGGGCTAAAAGTAGCGGTATTCTACACCGATGTGCCCCCTGGCTTGCCTGGGCTTCCGTGGGCTTCCGTGGGCTTCCCTGGGCTTCCGTCGGCTACAAAGCGCTGTCGGGTTCGATCGGTGGGGCAGCGGGCACGGCCTCTTGCAGCGGGAGCAGCTTCGCGATGACGCCTTCAAGGACATGCTTGAGAACCTGAAGCTCCCCAAGATCAAAGCCCGCGCTGCACATCAGCGCCACGGGAACCTTCTGCGCCTCCGGCTTGATATTTCGCCCCGCCGCGGTCAGCCAATTTTCGACGACGCGGTCGTCGTAGCGGTTACGACGACGCTCGATAAGTCCCTGTTTTTCCATGCGTTTTAGCAGGGGCGTCAGGGTGCCTGTATCGAGGTACAGTTTGTCGCCCAACGCGCCAACGCTGAGGCCGTCATGTTCCCACAGCACCATCAGCGTGAGGTACTGGGGGTACGTGATGTGCAAGGCGTCAAGCAGGGGCCGGTACGCATTGACCATGAGCCGCGAAGCCAAGTACATCGGGAAGCATACTTGGTCGCCCAGACGCAAGAAATTTGCGCCCTCGGGCATCGGATCAAGAGATTTGGTGGGATCCATCAGAGGAATTTCAGCCATTTGAACGAAGTTGTCAACGCTGGAGAGCAAGACCCGCAGCGGTGCAACGGATGCCGATTGAGCCTACCACGACGTGCCTCGAAAGTTGCGCTAGCCCCGGCGCATATGACGTACCGGTTGGCCCACATCTCGGACTTGCACGTTCTAGCCCTCGCGGGCGCGCCTTGGACGCGCTTTCTGAACAAGCGGCTGCTCGGCCTCGCCAACCTTCGCGCCAACCGCTCCCACCACCATCACCCGGCCCTCGTGCGCAGGCTGCTGGCGGGCCTCGGTGAGGCGCAGGTCGACCATTTGGTCATTACCGGCGATCTCACAAACCTAGCTTTGGAGGGCGAATTCGAGGCGGTTCGCACGATACTCGATGGATATGGCCTATCCCCATCGACTGTTTCTATCATACCAGGCAACCACGACGCCTATACACGAGGTGCGTTCGTCTCCCGGCGGTTCGAGCACTACTTTGGGGCGTATGCCGCCAGCGATCCGGACGTTGACGCGCCCCATGCGGGCGAAACTGTTTTCCCATTTCTACGTCGCCGTGGCCCCCTGGCGCTCTTCGGCACTTCGAGTGCGGTCCCGCGGCCCGCGCTTGTATCGGCGGGCCTCGTTGGGCCCGAGCAGCGCGCGCAGCTGCAACGCCTGCGGCCGCTCGCTGCGGGTTTAACCCCCGTACTCTTGGCGCATCACCCGCTTGTGAACGTCGCCTCGCGCATCAAACGAGCCTTGCGCGGGCTCGACGACGCGGACGCTCTTGCCGCTGATTTTGCAGACGAATCCCACGTCATCGCGCTCCACGGCCACCTGCACGCCCGCATGTGGAGGTCTCGCCCCACCCACGCGGGCCGCATTGAAGTCATCGGCGCCACGAGCGCGTCCCTCGACCACCACGACCCCGCGCGCATGGCCGGCATGAACCTTTACGATTTCGACGCCGGCGGACGGCTGGTCGACGCCTTCGCTCACGTCGTTGACGGCCCCAACCTCGTTCGCCGCGAACTTCCCGTCATCGCGTAATTCTATGCAGTATGCATGCGTGTAGAACTCACGGGTTGCCCTCGCGCTTGACGACCTCGCTGTAGACCCACGCGACGACGTCTTTCGTGGCCTCCACAAGTTCGCTCGTGGTGCGCTTCGAGCGCAGTTGAACGAGCGTTCCCGCAGGCGGTTCCGCGTGCAAAATCCGCATGCAACGGCCACGCACAACCTCGGGCAGGGTGTCGTCGACGGCGGCGGCGCGAAGGTGCTCCACGTAGGTGCGCCCCCACGACTCCTTGAATTCCAGCCGCAAGTAACCGTTGAGGGCCATGCCCGCGGAACGCTTGCATCCTGCAATCATCGCCCGCGGGTCATGCGAATCCGAGGTCTTGGCGAGTTCCGCGAGAGCGTTGTGGATCCACCCACGACCATCGAGGCGGGTGAGCCACTCGCCATCCTGATTTTCTTCCTGATTTTCTTCCGAATCCATCGTGCTTACGTTCCAACTTTCGGAGACGCGCTCGTGAGGTCGCGGCCGTCGTGGTGAAGAATAACAAACTTTCCGTCGACGACCGTCTGCAAATTCACAGGGCGTTTCCAAATTCGGGCGAGGCCCGACATGGTGGCGGCCGCGTAGTCACTGCGCAGATCGAGACCCTCGTGCACGTGGTGCAGAAAGAGCTCGGACCGGTTTCGAAAGTTTCCGTCTTTGACCACGATCGTTGGATTTCCGCCGTGGGTGAGCTGAAAGAGGAGCTTCTCTTTCACCTGTTTGAACTCCCGCGACTCGATCTCGAAGCGGTCGTGGCGACTCGAGTGGTTGTACGTGAAGAGGTTTTGCGCGATGGCAAATTCCGGCGTGAGAAATTCGTCAAGAAAGGTCACGTCGTTGTGGAGGCGCCGAACCTCAAAAATTTTCTCGCGACCAAGGCCGAGGCGCCGGTCCCAGTGGCGACGCTCATCGACATCCGTGCAGTTTTCCCACTCGCGGCCAAACTGGCCCTTGTTCCAGCGTTCTTCCACGTAACGGTAAAGCTCGACGCCGAGCTTGTAGGGATTGATCGAGCCGTTCGTGGCCATCACGCTGGCGTTTCGTTCCGCGTAATCCACGATCTCCGAAGCATCGAGAATCTTCTCGGTCATGAGCCGCGAGTGCCAATAGCTGGCCCACCCTTCGTTCATGATCTTGGTCTGCATTTGCGGCACAAAGTAGAGCGCCTCTTCGCGAACCACGTGCAAGCACTCGTACTCCCAGCGTTCGAGCGGTGCGTTTTCCAAGAGAAAACCCAGCACATCGCGCCCCCAGTCCACACGCCCAGCCTCGCGGGCGCGCTCCTCGCTTTGCTTCTTTTTCTGTTTCGCCAAAAATTCCGGCGGGTTGATGAACGCCTCCATGTACGACTTCGCCTTGAGCCTCGGCACTTCTTCGGCGAGGTCCGGATCCGGCTCATCTTTTCGGCGCCGCGGCTGAAACCGGCCATGCCAGTCGATCAAGTTGTCGATCGAGAGGCACGAGTCCATAAACTCCTCAACATTTTGCGTACCGAGGCGAGCCATGTGCCGGCGCACGAGCTCACCGTGATTCGCCATTTTATCAATCCAACGTCGATTTGGATCGTAGTCTTTTTCCGACCGAATAGGGTCACGCCCCTCGGCGGCATCCAAATCTGTTGAACGAAATGTATAATTATTTTTAAAAAAATCTACGTGCCCGCACACGTGGGCCATGACCAGTTTTTGGTCCACGAGCGAGTTACCCTCGAGCAGGTACGCGTACGACGGGTTGTTGTTGATGACGAGTTCGTAGATCTTGGAGAGACCCCAATCGTAGCTCTTTGAGAGCTGCTCGAAGTCCATGCCGAAGCGCCAGTGAGGGTAGCGCGTTGGAAACCCTCCGTAGGCTGCGACCTCGTTCATTTGGTCGTAGGCAAGCATCTCGAAGACCGTCGGAAAAAAGTCGAGGCCGGCGTCGCGGGCGAGCTTCTCGATGCGATCTTGTTCCTGCCGGAGGTACGACGGAAGCTTCGTCTTGAGGGCAAACTCACTCATCAGCGACCCCTTCCGAGAAACTCTTTGATCGAGCCCATGATGGCGTCTTTATCCCGTATTTCGCTGAGGATTACCCGTTCGTCGGTCTTGTAGTGCTCGCGCAAATCTTTGATGAACTGCCCCGACCCGTACGGCGACTCGACTTGGCCATAGGCAAACATGTTGACCACGGGCAGGAGCTCATTTCGTAGAATTTTCATGCACAGGGAGGTGTCGTCTTGAGACCAGTTGTCGCCGTCGCTGAAGTGAAACGGGTAGATGTTCCACTCGGCCGACGGGTACTCGTCTTCGATCATTTTGGAGCAAAGTTTGTAGGCGCTCGAGATCATTGTTCCACCCGATTCACGGGTGCGAAAAAAGGTATCGCGATCAACCTCGCGCGCCGTCGCATCGTGAACGATGAACCTGGACTCAAGGCCTTTGTATTGCCGCTGAAGCCAAGCATCGATCCAAAATGATTCTATTCTAACAATCTCTTTTTGTTCGTCTCCCATAGAGCCGGAAACGTCCATCATGTAAATGATAACGGCATTCGCTACGGGTTCCGCCACCTCATTCCACGATCGAAAACGCTTATCTTCTTTGATTGGAACCACAATCGGCCGCGTTACATCGTATTGTTTTGATGCAATTTGCCGTTTGAGCGCCTCTCGGTAAGTGCGCTTGAAACTCTTGAGTGATTCGGGGCCTACACGGCGTATGCCCGTGTAGCGGTCTTTCACGTCGATGAGCTTCGCCTTGCCCTTGTTTTGCACATGCGGGAGCTGAAGTTCTTCGCCGAGGATGTCGGCGAGTTCGTCGAGGGTGACGTCGACCTCGAGGGCGTGCTGCCCGGCATCTTTTCCGGCCTTGCGTCCGCCCTCTCCCTCTTGCGGATCGCCGCCGCCCACCGCATCGCCGGCTGCACCGTCGCCCTGCCCGGCACCTCCCTTTTTGCGATCGTCAAAGCGAAACCGCGGCAGATCGATCTGCGGCACGGGAATCGACACGACGTCTTTCCCCTTTCGGCCGAGGAGTTCTCCGGAGGTTATGTATCGCTTCAGATTCTGACGAATCTTGCCGCGAACGATGTTTCGGAAGCGGGCGTGGTCTTGATCGATGCGCAGGGACATCACCGCCAAGTGTACGCTTGTCGCGGCACCGCGCGCGAATTCCTCTTCGCCCCGCACGAATTCGCCTCGCGCGAAAGTTAAGACCTGCGGAGCAGCGACGCGGCCGGAAGAAGTGCTCCGGTCATGCGCGCGGCGAGCTCGCTCGTGGTCGGCAATTTGTCGTCGCCGGTCAGTCTTTTTGCGTGCCCGTGAGCGTCAGCGGCCCGCTGCGCAAGAAGAGTCGCCGCGCCGTCGGGGTCGTTTGGCCGGAGGACGCTGCGCACAAAAACCTCGGCGGCTTTGTAACTGCTGCGCACAAGCGGCGCGGATGCCACGTACGCGAAACCCATTTGGCGGCCCGCTTCGGCGAAAATAGCGAATTGCTCCGGCGTCACAAAACGCTCGACCGCGAGATGCTTGGGCGTGGGCCGCAGGTATTGACCGATGGTCAAAATGTCGACGCCGGCAGCCCGAAGATCGCGCATGCACGTGAGCACTTCGTCGTCGGTTTCGCCGATGCCCACCATGATTGAACTCTTGGTGTAGACCTCAGAATGCCGCTTTTTTGCGTACGAAAGCACCTTGAGCGTCTGCGGGTACGAACAGCGTACATCGCGCACCGTGCGCTGCAGACGTTCGACAACCTCGATGTTGTGCGCGAACACGTTGGGCGCCGAATCGACAACGTCGCCGACGTACTCGAGGTGCCCGGCGAAATCGCCGACCAAGGTTTCGATGAGAATGTCGGGCCGCAGTTCGCGCAAGCGACGCACCGTGCGCGCGACGTGCGCGGCGCCGCCGTCGAGAAGGTCATCGCGATCGACCATCGTCATGACGACGTATTGAAGGCCCATTTTGGCAATGGCGCGCGCCACGTGTTCAGGCTCCCGCGCATCGACGGCACCCTG
>CAMCKZ010000075.1 GCA_945875545.1 Polyangium aurulentum
ATCTTGGTAGCTGATGGCCTTTGCCAGCCCTTTTTTGGACTGCACTTTGACCAACGCCGCCGTCGTCGTCGTCTTACCGTGGTCGATATGCCCAATCGTTCCGACGTTGACGTGCGGCTTCGAGCGGTTGAATTTCTCCTTGCCCATGACTTACTCCAGCTATCGTTAAAACAGAACCAATAAAACTTAGGAACCCCGAACCTTGGAAACCACCTGCTCCTGCACGAATGCTGGCGTCGGCGCGTAGTGGCTAAAGTGGAGCGAACTCGTTGCCCGACCTTGTGTCATCGAACGAAGGTCGGTCACATAGCCGAAAAGCGACGCGAGTGGTACCTCAGAATCAACTACTTGCGCATTTCCTCTTTGGGTCATGCCGAGAATGCGACCGCGGCGGCTATTTAGGTCGCCGATGACGGGCCCCATGTATTCCTCGGGGACCACGACCTCATTCTTCATGATCGGCTCGAGCAACGTTAGCCCCGCGCGCTTTGCTGCCTCTTGGAAGGCGATCGACGCGCAGATCTCGAAGGCTTGCGCCGAGGAGTCGACGTCGTGGTAGCTGCCGTCGTAGAGGCGCACTGTGACGTCGACGAGGGGGTATCCGGCGAGAACGCCGCGGCCCATGGCCTCTTTGATGCCCTTTTCAATCGCGGGGATAAACTCCCTCGGGATCACGCCGCCGACGATGTCGTTGTTGAAAATGTAGCCAGCGCCTCGCTCGCCGGGCTCGACCTCGATGAGCACATGGCCGAACTGGCCGCGGCCGCCCGACTGCTTGGCGTACTTGTACTCTTGGTCGACCTTCTTCGTGATGGCCTCGCGGTAGGCCACTTCTGGCTTGCCCACGTTGGCCTCAACCTTGAACTCGCGACGAACGCGGTCCACGATGATCTCAAGGTGAAGCTCGCCCATACCCTCGATGATGGTCTGCCCAGACTCTTCGTCGGTGTGCATGCGAAACGATGGGTCTTCCGCGCCGAGTTTCTGCAGCGCGATGCTAAGCTTGTCGACGTCAACCTTCGATTTCGGCTCGATGGCGATGGCAATGACCGGCTCCGGGAAAATCATCCGTTCAAGGATAACCGGGTGCTTCTCATCAGACAGTGTATCGCCGGTGCGGGTGTCGCGGAGGCCGACCGCTGCGTAGATATTGCCCGAGTCGGCCTCGGTCAGTTCCTCGCGCTTGTTTGCATGCATGCGCAATATGCGCCCGATGCGCTCGCGCTTGTTCCGCGAGCTGTTAAGCACCATGGTGCCCGAGCCGATCTTGCCAGAATAAACCCGGAAGAACGTCAAGTTGCCATGCGGATCGTTGAGAATCTTGAACGCGAGAGCTGAAAACGGCTGGTCGTCGGAGGCCAATCGCGTCACCGGATTGCCCTCGAGGTCGGTGCCGGCCACCGAAGCGACGTCGACGGGCGACGGCAGGTAGTTGATGACCGCGTCGAGGAGGAGCTGCACGCCCTTGTTCTTGAAGGCGGAACCGCAGCACACCGGAATGATCTTGAACGAGCATGTTCCCGCGCGAAGGGCACGGTGGAGCATAACCTCAGTGACCTTGTCGTTCGCGCCCTCGAGGTAGAGAGCCATGATCTCGTCGTCTACGTCGGCGCAGGACTCAATGAGCTTCTCGCGCCACTCATTGCACGTCAGTTCCAAGTCTTTGGGGACCTCTCCCCAAATGATCTTCTGCCCCTTCGACTCTTCGTCGAAGATCGCCGACTTCATCTTAATGAGGTCTACCACACCCTTGTGGTGTTCTTCTTCGCCGATCGGCCATTGAATCGGGACGGGGTTCGTGCCGAGGCGGTCCTTCATGCTGTTGACGCACATGAGGAAATCTGCGCCGACCTTGTCCATCTTGTTCATGAACGCGATGCGGGGCACAGCGTACTTGTCGGCCTGGCGCCAAACGGTCTCGGACTGTGGCTCTACGCCGTTTCCGCCGTCGAAGACAGCCACGGCACCGTCGAGGACGCGCAGCGAGCGCTCCACTTCGATCGTAAAGTCGACGTGGCCGGGGGTGTCGATGATGTTGATGCGGTGACGCATCTGCCCATACGGGCCGTCCTCGGGCATCCAAAAGCAGTTCGTGGCCGCCGAGGTGATCGTGATGCCGCGCTCCTGCTCCTGAACCATGTAGTCCATGGTCGCAGCGCCCTCGTGAACTTCACCAATCTTGTAGTTTACGCCCGTGTAATAGAGCACGCGCTCCGTGGTCGTAGTCTTTCCAGCATCAATGTGGGCCATGATGCCGATATTTCGGGTGCGTTCAAGCGTAAACTCACGAGCCACGAGAGGCCTCCACTAATCTCAGCAAGTTGAAAAAGACCGGAAAAAAGGACTGACTACCAGCGGTAGTGAGCGAAAGCCCGGTTGGCCTCCGCCATCTTGTGCGTGTCTTCGCGCTTCTTGACCGAGTTCCCTCGCCCATTGGCGGCGTCGATTATCTCGCCGGCCAAACGCTCCGTCATGGTCTTTTCGCCGCGGCCGCGGCTGTAGGCAACGAGCCAGCGCATGGCGAGCGTAACGCGACGCTCAGGGCGAACCTCGATCGGAACCTGGTAGGTAGCCCCGCCGACTCGCCGGCTCTTGACCTCGAGCTTGGGCTTGACGTTGTCGAGGGCCTTGCGGAAGGCCTCGATTGGGTCTTCCTTGTAACGCTCTTGGAGCGAATCGAACGCTCCGTAAAGGATCCCCTCGCTCGTGGACTTTTTGCCACCGTGCATGAGCATATTCATGAACTTCGACACGAGCTTGTCGTGGAATTTCGGGTCGGGGTTTATCTGGCGCTTCGGTACTTCGCGACGGCGTGACATAGGGGTTCTCCGTGCTCTCGGTTACTTCTTCGGGCGTTTGACGCCGTACTTCGAACGACTGCGGTTACGCGTCGATTTGTTGGTCGGAGATGGGCCTGCTGCGCCGGATGCGTCGAGCGCACCGCGAATCACGTGGTAGCGAACGCCCGGAAGGTCTTTGACACGCCCGCCGCGAATCAGCACCACGCTGTGCTCCTGGAGGTTGTGCCCCTCGCCAGGAATGTACGACGTCACTTCCATGCCGTTGGTCAGCCGCACACGGCACACCTTGCGGAGCGCTGAATTCGGCTTCTTCGGCGTGGTCGTGTAAACGCGCGTGCAAACGCCACGCTTCTGGGGACACGACTTGAGCGCCGGCGACGCCGTCTTGGTTCGGGCGGCGGTACGCCCCTTGCGAATGAGCTGATTAATCGTAGGCATGGTGTCAATCTTGGGCGGAACCCGAAGGGAGCGCGGGCATACCCGCTTTGTTTCTCTTCGTCAAGCGCTAACGCTTCTCGCGATGTTTTTTTCTTGCGTGGAGGGTGGTTCTATGGAGTTTACGGGCCCGCAGGCCCTTGGCGGCGGGGAGCGCACCGGGCCCCCGCTCGCCTATTTTTCGTCGCCTGCGCGACCGTTTTCACTTTACTCTTCGTTCGCCGCAGCAAGCACCTCGTAGGGGCGCGTGGCGCTGCCGGCGTGGCTCGTAGCGACGTCGTCGCCCTCGCGGACGATGCGGAGGGTCTTGTAGGCGGCAAGGCCTGTTCCCGCGGGAATAAGCCTCCCCATGATGACGTTCTCTTTGAGCCCTCGCAGGTAGTCGGTCTTGCCTTCGACGGCCGCTTCGGTGAGAACCTTGGTGGACTCTTGGAAAGATGCTGCTGAGATAAACGAATCGCTTGACAGCGAGGCCTTTGTGATCCCGAGTAGCAGTGGATCGGCCTTGGCGGGCTTCGACTTCTTGTCCGTCATGCGGCGATTTTCCGCCTCAAACTCAAACTTGTCGACGTTTTGGTCGATGAGGAAATGCGTGTCGCCGGGGTCCGTCACGCGGACCCGACGAAGCATCTGCCTCACGATAACCTCGATGTGCTTGTCGTTGATGCCTACACCTTGAAGGCGGTAAACCTGCTGAATTTCGTTGACAAGGAAGGACGCAAGCTCTTTCTCGCCCTTGATCTTCAAAATGTCGTGCGGGTTAGACGGGCCTTCGACCAACGCGTGGCCTGCACGGATCTTGTCGCCTTCTTGTACGAGAAGGTGCTTGCCCTTGGGGATGAGGTACTCGTACTTGCGGTCGACGTCCGGCTCGCCGTTTTCGTCGAGAGGGATGAGGTGGACCTTCCGCTTGCCCTTGGTGTCTTTGCCGAAACTGATCGTGCCATCTTCGTCCGCAACAATTGCGTGATTTTTAGGCTTGCGCGCATCGAAAAGTTCTGAAACACGCGGAAGACCGCCGGTAATGTCTTGGGTTTTTGCTGCATCCCGGGGCATCTTGGCAATGACATCGCCGGCTTCTACCTGGTCGCCATCTGCCACGATGATGTTCGCTCCCACGGGGAGCAAATAGCGCGCGTCTGTTTCGCTCGACGGCAGTTTTACGTTGACACCCTTGGCGTCGCGAATTTCGATGCGGGGCCGGAGGTCGTTCGAGCGCGACTCGATGACAACGCGCCGCGAGATGCCCGTGTCTTCGTCGGCCTTGTCCACCATGGTGACGCCGTCGACGAGATCGCCAAAGTTGGCGCGGCCCGAAACTTCGGTGACGATGGGTGTTGCAAAGGCGTCCCACTCGGCCAGGCGCTGACCCGACTTGACGTGAGCCCCGTCTGTGGTGAGCAGTCTCGACCCGTAAGGCAGTCGGTACTGTTCGCGCTCACGGCCCGTCGCGTCGACGACCGCCAGTTCGCCGTTTCGGCTCATGACGATGATGTCGTTGTCGCGGCGGCGAACAACCTTCGCGTCGCGAAGGATGACCGTGCCCTCGAAGCGGGCTTCGATCGATGACTCCTCGATCTTGCCGCGCGCTGCCGCACCACCGATGTGGAACGTACGCATGGTCAGCTGCGTGCCCGGCTCGCCGATGGACTGGCTCGCGATGATGCCGATGGCCTCGCCGATGTTGACACGGTGACCCCGCGCGAGGTCTCGCCCGTAGCACTGTGCACACACACCGCGGCGCACTTGGCAAGTGAGAACGGATCTAATTTTCACCTCAAGGACAGCGTGCTCGCCCACGAGTTTCGCGACCGGTTCGTCAACCATGACGCCGGCGCGAACGACCAGCTCACCGGACGCTGGGTCGAAGACGTCGTCGAGGACAACGCGGCCCAAAATTCGGTCGCTGAGGCTCTGAATCGTATCGCCGCGCTCTTCGAGCATGGCGACGACCAGGCCGTCCAGGGTTCCGCAGTCGATTTCGGTGATGACTGCGTCTTGGCTTACGTCGACGAGGCGCCGCGTCAGATACCCGCTGTTGGCCGTCTTGAGGGCGGTGTCTGCGAGACCTTTGCGGGCTCCGTGCGTACTGATGAAGTACTGGAGCACCGAGAGACCCTCGCGGAAGTTCGCCATGATGGGCGTCTCGATGATGGCGCCGGACGGTTTCGCCATGAGACCGCGCATGGCCGCAAGCTGACGAATCTGCTGCGTGGAGCCACGGGCACCGGAGTCGGCCATGACGAAGATGGGGTTGAAGCTCGGCTCGATGGTGCTCACGCCCGTTTCCGGGTCCACGATCGTCTCTTTGCCGATGACTTCCATCATTTTTTGGGTGATTTGGTCGGCAACGCCGGCCCAAATATCGACGACCTTGTTGTACCGCTCGCCGTCGGTGATGAGGCCTTCGGAGTATTGGTCAACGACCTTCGCGACCTCATCTTGAGCCGCCTCAAGAAGCACCTTCTTGGCCGCAGGAATCACCATGTGATCCATGCAGATCGACATGCCCGCTTTGGTGGCGAAGTCGAAGCCCAAGCTCCGGAGGCGATCGGCGAGAAGAACGGTTTCTTTGTTCTTGTGCTTTCGGTAGCAGGCGTCGACGAGCTCGCTCAAGGCCTTCTTATTCAGCGCCTTGTTCACGAGATCGAAGGGCAACAGCGGCGGCAATGCCTCGCCGACCAAACAGCGACCGACCGTGGTGGTGACCAAGCGCGTGCGCGCCTTACCCGTGGCCGGGTCTGTGTCCTCGATGCGAACCTTGATGCCCGTGTGCAGGGTCAATTCGCCGTGGTCGTAGGCCATGCGGACTTCGTCGCGCGAAGCGTAGACGCCGCGCAGGTAGCCCGTGGGCACGCCGGCCTTCACGACGAGGGAACCCTCGCGGTAACAACCCTTCGCAAACTTTCGTTCGCGGGTGGCGTAATACAACCCAAGTACAATATCTTGGGTCGGGTTAATAATGGGCTTGCCGCTGGCTGGGCTGAGGATGTTGTTCGTGCTCATCATGAGCACGCGGGCCTCCATCTGGGCCTCGATGGAAAGCGGCACGTGAACCGCCATCTGGTCGCCGTCGAAGTCGGCGTTGAAGGCCGTGCAGACGAGGGGGTGAAGCTGAATGGCTTTGCCCTCGATGAGCACGGGCTCAAACGCCTGAATGCCGAGTCGGTGAAGGGTTGGCGCGCGGTTTAGAAGAACCGGGTGCTCGTTGATGACCTCGTCAAGGATGTCCCAGACCTCTGGGCGTTCCTTTTCGACCATCTTTTTGGCGGCCTTGATGGTGTTCGTTAGGCCGCGTTCTTCGAGTTTCGCGTAAATGAATGGCTTGAACAGCTCGACAGCCATGTGCTTCGGAAGGCCGCACTGGTGGAGTCGCAATGTGGGGCCGACGACAATGACGGAACGGCCGGAGTAGTCAACGCGCTTGCCGAGCAGGTTCTGGCGGAACCGGCCCTGTTTGCCCTTCAGCATGTCGCTGAGGGACTTAAGTGGGCGCTTATTTGGGCCTGTGATCGACTTGCCACGACGGCCGTTCTCAAAGAGAGCGTCGACCGCCTCTTGAAGCATGCGGCGTTCGTTGCGAATGATGATCTCGGGAGCGTTGAGCTCCTGGAGGCGCTTGAGTCGGTTGTTCCGGTTGATGACACGACGGTAAAGGTCGTTGAGATCGCTCGTGGCGAACCGCCCACCCTCGAGGGGGACGAGCGGGCGCAGGTCCGGAGGCAGCACCGGGAGGACCGTGAGCATCATCCACTCGGGACGGTTTCCACTCTCTCGGAAAGCCTCAATGACTTTGAGTCGCTTGATGACCTTCTTGCGTTTTGCCTCGCTTGAGGCCGTTTTCATGTCTTCGCGGAGCTCTTCGGAAAGGCGATGCACGTCGAGTTGCTTGAGCAGCTCGAGCACAGCCTCTCCGCCCATCTGCGCGACAAAGGCATCGTCGCCGACTTCGTCGAGAGCCTGATTGTATTCGTCTTCGGTCAGGAGCTGCTTGTGATCGAATCCCGATTCTTTCGGGTTCACGACGACATACGCCTCGCAATAGAGAACCCGATCGAGGTCCTTCATGGGCATGTCGAGAATCGCGCCGATGCGGCTTGGCAGGCTCTTTAGGAACCAAATGTGCGCGACCGGCGTTGCGAGGCTAATATGGCCCAATCGTTCGCGGCGTACTTTGCTCTGAATGACCTCAACGCCGCACTTTTCGCAGACAATCCCGCGGTGCTTCATGCGCTTGTATTTGCCGCAATTGCACTCGTAATCTTTTACTGGGCCAAAGATTCTGGCGCAGAAAAGCCCATCTCGCTCGGGCTTAAAGGTGCGGTAATTGATCGTCTCCGGCTTTTTGACCTCGCCGTGCGTCCACTCGCGAATCTTCTCGGGGGAGGCAAGGCGAATCTGGATCGCGTTGAACGAACGTGGATCCTTCGGTTTGTCGAAGAAGCTAAAAATATCGCGCATCGAGTGGGGCTCCGCAATCCGGCCGGTCTACGAGAATAAATTCAAAACATGCGCGGGGAAGAGACCAAAACGGCCCCTCCCCCTCGCGACTATTCTTCAGCGGCTGCCGTACGAACGTCCTTCGGCTCAAGGAGCTCGACGTTCAGGCAGAGTGCTTGGAGTTCTTTGATGAGCACGTTGAAGCTCTCCGGGAGGCCCGGCTCGAGCGCGCAATCGCCCTTCACGATCGACTCGTACATGCGCGTGCGGCCCATGACGTCGTCGGACTTGACCGTGAGAAACTCTTGCAGGGAATAGGCGGCACCGTAGGCCTCCATGGCCCAGACTTCCATTTCGCCCAGTCTCTGGCCGCCAAATTGCGCTTTACCGCCCAATGGCTGCTGCGTGACGAGTGAATACGGACCAATGGACCGCGCGTGAATTTTGTCGTCGACCAAGTGGTGCAACTTCAGCATGTACATGATGCCGACCGTTACGTCGTTCTCGAATGGCTCGCCGGTGCGGCCGTCGAAGAGGACGGTTTGCCCGGAAAGAGGCAGCTGCACGGCCTCCAACACGGCCTTGATGCGCTCTTCGGGTGCCCCGTCAAAGACCGGGCTTGCGAAGTGCAGGCCGCCCTTCAACTTGGCCGCCAATCGGAACAAATCGGCGTCGTCGAGAGCGTCGAGCCACTTTTTCGTCTTGGCGTCGTCGCCGAGGATCGGATCGAGCTTGCGCCGGAGGTCTGCCGCCGTGGCCTTCTTCTCAAGCATATCTTGGATCTGGTTGCCCAAAACGCGGGCGCCCCACCCAAGATGGGTCTCGAGAATCTGACCGACGTTCATGCGCGACGGAACGCCGAGGGGATTCAGAACGATGTCGACGGGGCGGCCGTCTGCCAAGTATGGGAGGTCTTCTTCCGGAAGAATTCGGGAAACAACGCCCTTATTTCCGTGGCGGCCGGCCATCTTGTCGCCGACCTGAAGCTTGCGCTTGATCGCGATGTAGACCTTGACCATCTTGATGACGCCGGGCGGCAGTTCGTCGCCTTTCGTCATTCGGTCGATCTTATCGGCGAAGTACTGCGTTCGCTCGTGGATCGTTGCGTCGAGGGTATCGAGGCGCTTGCCCACGGACTCAATGCCGTCAACGGGGATAGCGCGCCAATACTTCCACGGCAATGCCTCGAAGAATTCCGCGGTAATGGGATCGCCCTTCTTGAGGCGCTGCGTGCCCGTGTCGTCGACGAATTTGCCCGTGGCGACTTTGCCCACGACGACCTTCGCCACCTGTTCGCGGACGGCGGTGCGAAGAATAGTGGCTTCTTCGTCGCGCATGCGCTCAAGGCGCACACTCTCGGCGCTTTCGATTTGCAACGCGCGTTCGTCTTTGTCTTGGCCTTTACGGCTAAAGACCCGCGCATTGATCACGATTCCGCCGACACCTGGCGGCACGCGGAGCGACGTGTCGCGCACGTCTCCGGCCTTCTCTCCGAAGATCGCTCGCAAGAGCTTCTCTTCGGGGGTCAGCTGGGTCTCGCCCTTTGGCGTGATTTTACCAACGAGGATATCGCCGCTATTGACTTCAGCGCCAATGCGAACAATCCCGGAGTCGTCGAGCTCTTTAAGGGCTTCTTCACCGACGTTAGGGATATCGCGGGTGACCTCTTCTTTGCCGAGCTTGGTGTCGCGGGCAACACACTCGTATTCCTCGATGTGAATCGACGTAAAGACGTCGTCTTTAGCAATTCGCTCGGAAATAAGGATGGAGTCCTCGAAGTTGTACCCCTGCCATGGCATAAATGCCACGAGGATGTTTCGCCCGAGAGCCAGCTCGCCCATGTCGCAGGACGGACCGTCTGCCAGGACCGCGCCCTTGCTGACACGCTCGCCAGGCCGTACGATGGCCTTTTGCGTGAAGCAGGTGCTTTGGTTGGAGCGCTGGAACTTGTTTAGCACGTAAATGTCGGGCAGCGTGTCGTCGCGGCCGTCGATGCGCACAACGATGCGCGTAGCGTCGACGGAATCGACGATGCCATCGTGGAGCGCCAGGATGCACGCGCCGCTGTCTTGGGCCAAACGGGCCTCAATACCCGTTCCGACGAGGGGGGCGTCGCTACGAAGCAGTGGGACCGCCTGGCGCTGCATGTTTGCACCCATGAGGGCGCGGTTTGCGTCGTCGTGCTCGAGAAACGGGACGAGCGCCGCAGCAACCGAAACCATCTGGTTTGGCGCGACGTCCATCAGTTCAATGTTCTCCGGCGGAACCATCTGGAACTCGCCGTTTTTTCGAGCCGAAACGAGGGCTTCCGAATAGCGCCCGTCCGCATCGCGCGGGGCCGAGGCCTGGGCGATGAACTTGTTCTCTTCTTCGAGCGCCGAAAACCACACGAGATCGCTGCTCACGCGGCCGCCGGAAACCTTGCGGTACGGGGTTTCAACGAAACCATAATCGTTAACGCGCGCGTAGGACGCGAGGGACGCGATAAGACCGATATTCGGACCTTCAGGCGTTTCAATCGGGCAAATACGACCGTAGTGGGTCGGGTGAACGTCGCGTACTTCGAAACTCGCCCGTTCGCGCGTAAGCCCGCCTGGCCCGAGGGCCGAAAGCCGGCGCTTGTGCGTGACCTCCGACAGCGGATTCGTCTGGTCCATGAACTGGGACAGCTGGGACGAACCGAAATACTCGCGAATGACCGCGGATACCGGCTTGGAGTTGATGAGGTCGTGGGGCATGAGCGTATCAAGCTCTTGCGACAGTGTCATGCGCTCCTTGATGGCGCGCTCCATACGCTGAAGGCCGACGCGGAACTGATTTTCCATCAATTCGCCGACCGCTCGCACCCGGCGGTTGCCAAGGTGGTCGATGTCGTCGCGGGACCCACGGCCGTTCTTGAGCTCGATCAGGTGGCGGACCGTCTCCATGATGTCGCCGGCGGTAAGAACCTGCTGCTCGATGGACGGGCGCTGCTCTTCAGGTGCTTGCGCGTAGAACTTGTAGGTCAGCTTGAGACGGCCGACCTTGCTGAGATCGTAGCGCTCCGGGTTGAAGAACAGGTTCTGAAAGTGGTCGTGGGCGCGCTCCTTCGTAGGAGGCTCGCCGGGCCGCAGCTTCTTGTAGATGTCCATGATCGCCTCTTCTGGCGACCCAATGGCACCCTTTTCAGCGACGATCGTATCGCGCAGGTAAGGACCCACGTTCAAGCCGTCGATGAATAGAATCTTGAACTCAGGAATGCCAGCCTTGCGAATTCGCTCGACCTTGTCTTCCGTGAGGACCTCGTTGACGGGCACAATTACTTCGCCGGTTTCGGCGTTGTAGACGTCTTCGGCCGTGATCTTCTCTTTGAGTTCCGCAATTTCCATAGGAATCTGCGAAATGTTGAGTTCTCTTAGCTTTTTGATTGCAAGCTTCGTAAACTTTGCGCCCTTTTTGACCACGACCGTGTCGCCGGCCTTGATGTCGCGGTTGGCGCGCTGGCCAGTCAACTGCTCGTAGTCGAGTCGCTTGAAGACATGACCATCGGGGCCGAACGCGATTGTTTCGGTCGAATAGAAGTAGTTCAGGAGCGACTGGGTGTCGTAGCCCAACGCTCGCAATAGCACGGTCGCGTGGAGCTTGCGCCGCCGGTCGATGCGGACGAACAGCAGGTCTTTCGGGTCGAACTCGAAATCAAGCCACGAGCCGCGGTACGGGATAATTCTCGCGCTGTAGAGAACCTTGCCCGAGGAATGGGTCTTGCCCTTGTCGTCGTCGAAAAAGACGCCGGGGCTGCGATGCAATTGGCTGACAATGACCCGCTCGGCGCCGTTAATAATAAACGTACCCGTATCGGTCATGAGCGGGATCTCACCGAAGTAGACCTCCTGCTCCTTGATGTCGCGGACGATCTTCTCGCTACCGCTGCCGGTGTTCTCGTAGATCATGAGCTGCGTGGTGACCTTGATCGGTGCACCAAACGTCATGCCTCGCGCGCGGCATTCGTCGACGTCGTACTTCGGCTTCTCGAGCGAATAGCTCACGAAGACGAGTTCGCTCATTCCGTTGAAATCCTTAATCGGAAAAACACTGCGGAACACCGCTTGCAGTCCGACATTCTCCCGGGATGCCGCGGGCACCCTCGTTTGAAGAAACTTGTCGTACGACGACTTTTGGATGTCGATGAGGTTTGGTACCTCAATCACACGCTCAAAGCGCCCGAGGTTCTTTCGAATTCGGAAGTTCGACTGGATGACGTTCGCCATCGGCTCTCCTGCAGACGTTCGCGCTTACGCAAAGCGGGCGCGGGTTTCGATCAACGGACCGAGCGGTGGCCGCTCGGTAAAGGAAGTCAAGAAATAAGAATGCCAGCGCGAAAAGGGCAAGGGTGGCCAGATGGCCACCCCGCCCTATGCGACGCGCGCAAGGCGTGATCGCAACGAGCCAATCACTACTTGAGCTCGACCTTTGCGCCGGCGTCTTCGAGCTTCTTCTTGAGCTCTTCGGCTTCCGCCTTGGAGACGCCCTCTTTGACGGCCTTGGGGGCGCCTTCGACGAGGTCCTTGGCTTCTTTGAGGCCGAGGCCCGTGACTTCACGGACAACCTTAATGACGTTGATCTTGTTCGCGCCGAACTCTTTGAGCTCGACGGTGAACTCGGTCTTCTCTTCGACGACTGCAGCGACGGCTGCAGCTGGGCCAGCGGCCATGGCCACTGGTGCGGCCTTGACGCCCCACTTCTCTTCGAGCGACTTGATGAGGTCGGCCATCTGAATGACTGGCATGCTGGAAAGGAAGTCGACAACCTGCTCGCGGGTAACTTCGCTCATGGTATTCTCCGTATTCAATCAAAAATAAAATGAAAAACTAATTTAGAACAAAAACTCAGACGGCCTCGTCGGCGCGCTTTTTGGCGTCGAGGAGGTAGGCGAAGTTTTGGGCCGGTGCCTGAAGCAACGCCACGAACTGCTGGAGCGGCGCCTGCATGGTTGCGAGGAGCATGGCTCGAAGCTCGTCTTTGCCGGGCATCGTGGCAAGCTGTTCCTCGACGGTTTTGGCGTCGAGAATCTGGCCGTCGATTAGGGCTCCCTTGACGGTGAGCTTATCGCCGGCGGGGGTCTTGCGGAAAGCCTTGACGACCTTCGCGGCTGCGCTTGGGTCGTCGTAGGCCCAGGCTACGCCCGTCATGCCGACCAGTATCGCCTTGAGAGCGGCACCGTCTTTGGCATTGCTCTTGGCGTTCTTCAGGGCCTGTTTGACAAAGGTGTTCTTGACAACTTTGTAATCGACACCTGCAGCGCGGAACTGACGACGAAGCGCCGTGACCGCACTGACCGGAAGGCCCTTGAAGTCAAGAAAAACCGCCGAGGTCATCTTCTCGAAAGACGAGTTGATGGCGTTGATTTCAACGGATTTGGCTGAACGGTCCATGGATCAGGTCTCCTCGGTAACGCCCATAAATCGGGCTGGATCGACCTTAACGCCAGGGCCCATGGTCGAAGAGACCGTGATACTGCGAAGGTAGATTCCCTTGGCGGTGGCCGGCTTCTGACGAACGAGCTGCTGGATGAGAGCCGTCGCGTTGGCGGCGAGCGCCGTGTCGACGAAGGAGCTCTTTCCGATGCGGGCGTGGACGATACCGGCCTTTTCGACGCGGTACTCGATCTTGCCGCCCTTGGCCTCGCGCACTGCCTGCCCGATGTCGAACGTGACCGTTCCGACCTTCGGGTTTGGCATGAGACCCCGGGGACCAAGAACTCGGCCCAGTTTGCCCACTTGGCCCATCATGTCTGGCGTTGCAATGACCCGGTCGAAGTCGAGGAAGCCCTCGAGAACCTTTTGAACCATGTCGTCGCTGCCGACGAAATCAGCGCCAGCGGCTTTCGCCTCTGCGTCTTTTTCGCCCTTCGCAAAAACGAGAACTTTGACCGTTTGGCCGGTGCCGTGGGGGAGCACGAGAGCGCCACGAACCATTTGGTCCGCGTGCTTCGGGTTCACTCCAAGACGTACGGCGATGTCGACAGTTTCATCGAACTTTGCGCACTTAGCCTTACCAACGATGGAACAGGCTTCTTCGATCGTGTATTTGCGCGTTTGATCGACTTGTGCGTTGATCTTCGCGCGGTTCTTAGGCACTTTTGCCATTCTACCTCTCTACGGCTGACGCCTCCCACCTTAACGCGGTGGTGATTCGCCGACGACGAGCGCCGGAAATGCCCACTTGGCGCGAGCGCCAAACAGGAAACTTTTTAACCCGCGATGTCGATTCCCATTGACTTCGCGGTGCCCTTGACCGTGCGGATCGCGGCCTCGACGTCGACGGTGTTCATGTCGCCGATCTTCTGCTTCGCAATCTCGGTGACTTGCGCCAGCGAGAGGGTGGCAACCTTGATCTTGTTTGGCTCTTTGGAACCAGACCCAGGCTTTTTCTGGGTGGCGAGGCCGGCGGCCTTCTTAAGCAACACGCTCACGGGTGGCGTCTTCACGATAAACGTGAAGCTGCGGTCCGAGAACACCGTGAGGAGCACGGGGAAGATCATGTCGCTCCCCTGTGTCTTGGCGTTGAACTCCTTGCAGAAGCCCATGATGTTGATGCCATACGGCCCGAGGGCCGGACCGACTGGGGGAGCCGGGGTCGCCTTGCCGGCGGCGAGCTGAAGCTTGACTGTACCTACAACTTTTTTCATCGACTTATCGAGCTCCCACGAGATTGGCCAAGGGGCCTTCGTAGTCCTTACGCGAGGGTCCTAAGGGACGCGCGTGCCTAGCGGAGCACCCAGCATGGTGCAACTGAAATCAACAACTTTTTACGCTCGCTTGTCGATTTTGGCGACCTGCGAGAATTCTAGCTCGATCGGCGTTGCCCGACCGAAGATGGAAACCTTCACCTTGAGGCGCTGCTTCTCAAGATTTACCTCTTCGACAGTGCCGGAGAAGTTGGCAAATGCACCATCGGTTATCTTGATCTCGTCGCCGATCACAAAATGAACCTTGGGCTTGGGGCGAACGACGCCCTCTTCCATCACGCGGCGCACCGCATTGACCTCGGCCTCACGCATTTCGCGCGGCTTTTGGTTGCCTACGATGCCCGTAACTTTTGGGGTATTCTTGATGACGTGCCAGAGCTCTTCGTTGAACTCCATTTCGACGAACACGTAACCAGGGTAGGAGCTGCGCTGCTTGACGCGCTGCTTTCCGTCGGAGCGGACCTCAGTGACCGACTCCATCGGGATGAGTATCTCGCCGAGGAACGGCTCCATGTGGTGGTCTTTCACCCGTTGGTAGATGTTCTCCCGAACCTTCTTTTCGTAGGCCGAATAGGTCTGGATGACATACCACTTCTTGGATGACAGGCTCGACGACTCGTTCGACGACATTGATCTCTCCGAGGAGGCGCTTGGCAGGTGGGTTACAGTCGTCATGCGCCGTACACCAAATTGGTGAGAAAGCGCCAGAGTGCGTCCATCATGGCGAAAAACACGGTGGCAAGAATGGTTGTGCTCACGACCACGACGGTCGAGCGGCCAACGTCGTCTTTGCTGGGCCAAGTGACCTGCCCGAGTTCGGATGCCACTTCTTCGATCAGGGAGCGAATGTGTGCTTGGCTCCACGCCCAGGCAGTGGCGACAATGGCCACAACTGCCGCAATGGCCGTGGTGACGTCGTCGCGAGGCTCGCCGACGATGGGCTTCCACTGGGAGAGCCGGTACCAGCCCACCGCAACGACCTTATCGACGACAAATGCGACAAGAATGCCCGCCGCGAAAAACGCAGCAAAAACAAAGCGTTGAAGCCCCATTTGGACAGGTGCGCCGTCCGCTGAGTCGTCGTCGCCGTCGCCGTCGTGCCCGCTCTGACTGGCAGGGCTGCCACCGCCAGCACCGCTCGCGCCCGAAGGATGGATTTCCCCGGGTTCGTCGTTCTGGATTTCTTGTGTTTCGTTGGTCATGAAAAAACTTGCAGGGGCTGGGGGGATCGAACCCACGACCTGCGGATTTGGAATCCGCTGCTCTACCAGCTGAGCTAAACCCCTAGAGATTGCGTGAACGTCAGCGTGCTTCGCGGTGAAGCTTGTGGCACTTGCAGGTCACGCAAAATTTCTTAATTTCGAGCGGCCCAGGAGCTTCGGGCTTGCGACTTGACTTGTAACCGCGTGTTCCACATTCTGTGCAAACGAGCGTGATGGGAATTCGTGTGGCCATAGGTCAATTTGGGCCCTCTCGCAAGTCTCGCCTGGCTCGCCTGGCTCGCAAGGAAGAGGGCCGGGGGGTCGTGTTAGGCGAGGATCTTGGTAACGATGCCGGCGCCGACGGTGCGGCCACCTTCGCGGATGGCGAAGCGCATTTTCTCTTCGAGACCGACGTGTGTGATGAGCTCCACCGTCATGGTGACGTTGTCGCCCGGCATGACCATCTTGGTGCCTTCG
>CAMCKZ010000076.1 GCA_945875545.1 Polyangium aurulentum
AACAAGGCATTTGTCGCCCGTTACGCGAGCAACAGCATCGCGGTCTTTGATCCCACGAGCGGCACCCGATCCGCAAATGTTGACCTCTCGCAATTCAGCGCTGGCGGCGATCCCGACGGCTTCGTCGACATCGCGCAGCTCCTCGCCGACGAGCCCAACGGCAAAACTTTTGCCCTGCTTCAGCGCATCGACCAGTTCGATTGGAGCGGAAAATGCCTGCCAGTCAAGCCACTCATCGTCGCCTTCTCGCCCGTCGGCACGGCGGTTCCGCCAGCGGTCGGAGCCGGCGGAATGTCCGTTGAACTCGACGGCGCAAACCCGCAACACATGGTCTTGAATGCGGCCGCAAAGAAACTCTACGTGTCAAGCCTCGGCTGCGCGGAGGCCGATGCGGGTGCAGTGTACACGCGTCGCGGCATCGAGGAAGTCGACCTCCAGACGGGCGCCCATCGCTGGATCGTTAACGCCTCGGGAACGGCCCGCCTTAGCTCCCTGCTGTACGCCGAAGGCACGGCGGGCTTCGTGCGTCAAGGCAGCACGTACGTGCCCTGGAGCGCTTCGTCGACCACCCTCGGAACCGCTGGATTTTCAGCCATTTCGCCGCTGATGGTTTCGCCATCCACGGTGCTGCGGCTCGTGACCACTGCCGCGGCCAACGACGCCGGCGTCACCTGGGCGACCGAATTGACGGCCCCTGCCACCAACGTCTCTACGCCGGTCTACGCCTCGCCTTGGACTTCAGTCCGACCCGATGCTGCATACGGCGTCGGCGGCGTCTTCTTGCCGGCATCTGGCGTCAGCACCGGGGCGTCAACGCGTGCACCGGCCTTCACTCCCGAGGCCATGTGAAGGCGGGCAGCCGGCGCACCGGACACGGCCCAAAGCCACTTCTAGAAATCAACCCGCGGGTCATTTTTCTTTTGCATGCGGCTCGCGCTAGCCTGGGGTCCGCATGCGTATTTTGCCCGTTTTTGTCGGTGCTTCGTCGGGAGCGGCGCTAGGCTTTTTGCTCGGTCCTCCCGCGTTCGCCCTCTTCGGTGCGGCCGCGGGCGGAGCGGCGGCGGCCCTCAGCCCGTGGGCCCGTTCGCGGCACGGCGACCCGCGCGTTGCCGGCATCGACCTCGGCGAAGTGCGCGACATTCCCGTCTCGCTGCGGTGCGAATACCACGAGAGCGGGGTGCGCCTCACCTTCGACTTTCCGCGAAGTTTGCGGCAAGACGCCATCTTGCAGGTTCGCCTGTGGGACAGGTGGCGCGAACGTTGGGTTCCAGGCCGCGCTCCCTTCAATGCAGATGGCGGAATACGAAGGCGGTCCAAGGTCATACTTGGTCAAGCCATCGTCTATTTGCCGTGTGATGCGCTCGTATACGACAGATCGGGCAGCTTTGATGTTTATATAGGCTTTTTTCAGGAAACGGCTCTAGGAGAAGCCCGCCTGTTCGACCAGCGATTGCCCTGCGAATTGATGCTCGGGTTGCCCGGCAAGGGCTCAAGTTGGAGTTACGGCCTGCACCTTCGACCCTTGGTCGATCTGCTCATGGCCATGGCGCGCGCCGACGGGTCGCCGACACCTGAAAAAACCGGCGTGGTCTTGCGATCGCTCCAGCGCTTCGAGCCCTCCACCGAGACGTTCGCGGAGCTCCGCACGTACATGCGAGCGGACCCCCATCGGCCTTTTGAGCTCACGTCGCGTCAGGTGCGTTTTGCATTCCCAGAATACCCGCTCGTCCAGATCTTCGATTGGCTCGTGGAAATTGCCAAAGCGGACGGTGCCGTCACCATGCGGTCTCAAGAGCTGTTGGAACTTTTTGCCTCCGCGTGCAACGTGGCAAAATTGGAGCTTGACGACTGGCTCACAAGCCGCGACGCGCGCGCTTCCGTATCGAAGCGAAGGACGACGCCGCCCGAGTCATCGTCGGCGCAACGTGCGGCCAGCGATCGCTGGAGCGCGCGCGCCCGGGCAGCCCCGCCGAAGAGCGCGACCCTGCCCATTGCCCCGCCCGCGCCGAAGGTCAAGTCGCCGTGGGAAGTGCTGGAAGTAGCGGAAACCGCCACGGAAGAAGAGATCCAATCGGCGTACCGCAAGAAGGTGGCCCAGTACCATCCGGACCGAGTCGCCCACCTTCCAAGCGAGTTTCAAGACCTCGCGCATCACAAACTTTTGGAGTTGAACGGCGCGCGCGAGCAGATCAAATTACTTGCAATATGCACGTAATAATTCGCGCACCCGCACCCGCGTATGGCGCTCCGCAGCCATGAATCCACGCGGGCGTGGGAGACCGGGCCCTCATCGCGCTCGGGAGGCTTGACCTTGGCCATGAATCCCGCGGGCGTGGGAGACCGACGCGTGCCGCCAGGCCCGCGCTGTTTCCCACCACGTCTCGAACAGTTCTGGTACTGTGCGGCCGCGTCCGGTGAAAACGCCGGCGCAAGAGCGGAGACACACGACATGGCAGCGGTACCGCAACCCAAGGCTGGACCCAACAAGAACTTGCCCACCAGCAGTGGGCAGCTCACCGCCATCACCCTTGGCGTCGTCGTTCTTGCGATGTTTTTTTTGTTTCTGCGGCTCGCAGCCCAGGAAAAAGTCAATCTCGTTGAGTCCAAGCGCGCGGCAGCATCGGCCGTCTCCAATTTGTTGGCGAAAGCCCTGGTCGCACCCCTTGATCTCCAAGACGACCAAAGTGTGGCCGAGCAGCTGCAGCATTTGAGGTCAAACCCCGAAGTGCGCGCTGTGGCCGTATGGCGCGCGGGGAATTCCTCCGAAAACCCCTTGGTCGAGTTGTCGCCGCCCCAGGCAACGCGCCTCGTTCGGCCGCCGAACGGCAGTTCTGCCACCGAATCGATTCAAATAGATTCTATCTTGGTCGTTCGCCCGATCACCACCGAAACCGTATCAAAAACCGGTCACCCGGTCGAATCGACCCTTCTTGGCCTCGTGGCCATCGAGTTTTCTCTTAACGAAACGAACCAAGCCATCCACGCCAGTCGCGTCCGCGTTCTGGGCCTCGCCACGGGGCTGGCGCTCTTTCTCGCGGTCGTCATTGGCGGCGTGCAACGTCGCGCAATGAGTGCGCAAGAGGTGGTGAACCGCGAACTGGCAGACCTCAACAAGCTCAAAGACGAGTTTCTCGCCAATACGTCCCACGAACTCCGCACGCCACTTAACGGAATTATTGGACTTACCGAGGCCCTTCTCGACGACGCGGCCCTGAGTCCGAATGCCCGCCGAAGCCTATCCATGATCGGCACGAGTGGGCGGCGGCTCGCCAATCTCGTCAACGATATCCTGGATTTTTCCAAGCTTGACGAAGGCGGCATCGTTCTGCAGCGCCGGCGCATGGACGTCCACGCCCTCGCCGAACGGGTCATTCTCCTGACCAAGCCCCTTTTGGGGCCAAAGCCCATCCAGCTCTTCACGACGATGGAGGCCACGACTCCGTGGGTCTACGCCGACAGCAACCGCCTCGAGCAGATTCTACTGAATCTCGTGGGCAACGCCGTGAAGTTCACCGAGCGCGGTTCGATCATTATCAGCGCCAGCGTCGAACGTGAAACGTTGGTGGTCGAGGTTCGGGACACCGGCATCGGCATCGCGCCGGAGCACCACGCGAGCATTTTCCAAGCGTTTCAGCAAGCCGATGGCACAACGGCGCGCAAATACGGCGGCACGGGTTTGGGCCTCACCGTGACCAAGAAGCTCGTCGAATTGCACGGCGGCACACTTGGCCTCGAAAGCCGGTTGAATCACGGCGCTTCTTTTACGTTTACGCTACCCCTCGCCGCCGAAATCGCATCCGAGCCGGAAGAGGCCCTGTTCGTGATTCACTCGCCTCAGGCGGCCCTCGATGGCAGCTTCGAATCCGCAAGTGGGCGTTTTATCCTGGCACAGTCCGGGTTCCCGCCCGCCCCCGCCCCTCGAGCGCCGTCCGTGCCGGTGTCGGCCCCCGCTTCGTCCACATTGGCCCCCCGGTCCACGACGCGCGTTCTCATCGTCGACGACGAGCCCGTGAACCGCGCGGTCTTGGTGCAGCAGCTGAATACACGCGGCTACGACCTCCACGAGGCCACCGACGGCGTCGACGCTGTCGAATGGATTCGTGCCAATGGGGCCCCGGACGTGGTCCTCCTCGACGTCATGATGCCGCGCATGAACGGCTACGATACGTTGCGACATTTGCGAGAAACCTTTCCGAAGGCAACACTTCCGGTTCTCTTGTTGACAGCAAAAAACCGTGAGATCGATATTGTCGAGGGCTTTAATTCCGGCGCAAACGATTATGTCACAAAACCCTTCACCCGAAGCGAACTCGAAGCCCGCGTCGACCACCACTTGCAGCTTAAGCGGTCCGGCGAAAACCTGCAGGTCGAGCTTTTGCGGCGCACGGAACTCGAAGGCTCTCTTCTCGACCTCTCGGCCAAAGAGTCGGCGGCCCTCGTCCGCGTCGGCGAACTTGAGCTGGCCCATCGCGGCGTGAGGTCCGAGCTCCACGCCGCCGAGAGCCAACTCATTCAGGCCGAAAAGCTCGCTTCCCTCGGGCAATCCATCGCGAGCATTGCACACGAAATCGGCAATCCCATCGGGTACATCAGCGGGTCCGCCGACCTCATCGGTCTCGAACTCGACGAAATGGAGTCCGCGGTTTCCGGTGCCGAGGCGGTCCGCCTCCACGGTTCCGCCATGCGAAGCTCCCTCGAAGACATTCAAACGGGCGTTGAAAAGGTGCGCGAAATCTCGAAAGCCATGCGCAACGTTAGTCGCACAGATAGTACGCCTACTGCAGACGTCTCGCTTGCTGAGTTGACGCGGGAAGCCCTGGTCATTCTCGGCGGCCGTATTTCCGGTTTCGCCGTTGAAAACACAGTGAATCCCGCGCACACCGTTCGATGCCGGCGGAGCCACATCGGCCAAGTGGTCATGAATCTCGTGGCCAACGGCTGCGACGCACTTCGTGAACATCGCGAAAAGCAGGGGGCCGCAAGCTGTGGTAAACTCCGCGTGAGTTCCGAAACCCTCCCAGACCGCACCGTCGTTTTGCTCGTCGAGGACGACGGCCCGGGCGTTCCCGAACACCTTCGCGCCAAGATTCTCGAGCCTTTTTTTACGACAAAACCCGCGGGCGTCGGCACCGGGCTCGGCCTTGCGGTCATTCACAAGATTGTGCTTCAGCACGGCGGGCGCCTCCTTGTCGAGCGCAGCACAGCCCTCGGCGGCGCGCGTTTCGAGGTGCATCTGCTCAAGGAATGCCCGGACAACTAGCGCGGTTTCCGTGCCGATAGGCCGGACCGGGGCATTCGAACGACAAGCACCGGGCCAAAAAAAAACGGCGACCCCGAGGTGGGAATCGCCGCTTTTCTGGCTTGGCGCCCGAAACTACATGAGCTTTGCCACTTCAGCCGCGAGATCTTCGACCTTCTTTTCGATGCCTTCGCCCAGCGAATAACGCACGAAACGGAGAATTATGACCTCACCGCCGAGCTTCTCGCCGAGAAGCTGACGCTGCTTGTCGATCGTGGCACCGGCCTCGATGACGGCGTCTTGTCCGAGGAGCGTGACCTCGGTGTACCACTTGGCGACTTTGCCCTCGATGATCTTCGGCCACGCGGCCTCGGGCTTGCCCTCTTCTTTGAGCTGGGCCGCGAAGATCTCGCGTTGACGGTCGATGTCGGTTTGCGACAGTTCGTTCTTGTTCACGACGATGGGACTCATGGCAGCAATCTGCATGGAGCATTCATCGATGAACTTAAGGAACTCGGGGGCGTCTTTCTTGCCTGCCGGTGCTGACGCCTCGATGAGGACGGCGAGCTTGCTGCCCGGGTGCACGTACGCGTGCACAAGAGCATTTTCGCTGGAAGAAACCACGCGGGCCCAACGACGAAGCACTGTGTTTTCGCCGGTTTTGGCGATGAGCTCGTTGCGCATGACCGCGACGGTCTTGCCTGCGGCGCCCGGGTATTCGAGGCCATCGAGGTCCGCGCCGTCGGCGGCGGCTTTCGCCACGTCGATCACGTCGGAAACGAACCGCTTGAACTCATCGCCACGCGCGACGAAGTCGGTTTGGGAATTGACTTCGACGATGATCGCGGACGCGCCGTCTGGGGTCACAAAGGTGCGAATCTCGCCCTCGGTGGCCACTCGACCCGCTCGCGACGCAGCCTTCACGATACCCTTTTTGAGGATAATCTCAACGGCGGCGTCGATGTTTCCGTCTGCCTCCACGAGGGCGCCTTTGCAGTCGCTCATGCCGGCTTGGGTGCGCTCACGCAGTTCTTTGATGAGAGCGGAGGTAATCGCTGCCATGGGTTTTTTCTTAGCTTCCTGAGGTGTGGATTAGTTGGACGCGTCGCGGGGACGGCGATCACTGCGCTCACCGCGATGACCACGACCAAAACCCTCGCCACCGGCTCCACCGCGGACGGGAACGTCGCCGTGGGGCGCATCTTTGCGGCGCATCTGCGCGCCCTGAATGACGGCGTCGGCAATGCGCGACGTCAACAGGCGAATCGCGCGGATGGCGTCGTCGTTGCCCGGGATGATGTGCTGGATAAGGTCTGGGTTGCAGTTGGTATCGGTAATGGCAATAACCGGTATTCCGAGCTTGTTGGCCTCGTCGACGGCGATGGACTCCATGGCCGGGTCGATGACGAAAATAGCCGCAGGCAGGCCGTTCATGCCCTTGAGGCCGCCGAGGTACTTCTCAAGGCGCTCGCGCTCTTTCTCCATGCGCGAAACTTCTTTTTTGCGGAACTGCGCGTACGTTCCGTCTTCTTTCATGCGCTCAAGAAGCGCAAGGCGCTCAAGGCCCTGCTTGATCGTGCGAAAGTTCGTGAGCGTGCCACCGAGCCAGCGGTTGACGACGAACGATGCGCCGGACCGAATGGCCTCTTCTTGAATGATTTCAGATGCTTGGCGCTTGGTACCGACAAAAAGAATGTTGCCACCCTTGGCGCTGGTCTCTTCGACGAAACGAAACGCGCGGGCGAAAAGCCGGGCCGTTTTGTCGAGGTCGAGGATGTGCACACCACCGCGAGCACCGTAAATGTACGGGCGCATTTTTGGGTTCCACCGCTTGGTCTGGTGACCGAAGTGCACGCCTGCGTCGAGCAGGGCCTTCAGGGAAAGGGGAAACGCCTGGCGGGCAGCTGGGACAGCGACAGGGGCGCCTGCGCCTGCGCCTGCGACAGAGGCGGCGGGAACTTCGGGGATAACGTCAGACATGGGGAGTGCGCGTCCTTTTGGGATGGGTGGTTAGGCTTCCGCCTTCTCTCGCCCTGCGACCCTAAAACCTCCGAAGATGTTTAGGGACCTCGCCGAGCGTTTGCGCTGAGAAAGCGTGTGAAATACCTGGAAAAATGCCAGGGAGGAGGGGTGCTAGCCGATTGGGGGAAAAAGTCAACGGGAAGCGTTGGGGCCACCGAAATAGTTGGAGTTTTGCGGGTCGCCGCTGCCATAGCTGGGGCGCGCGAGAGCGCACCTCGAGGCCGCCGCGGGTGCTAGGCCGGGCGCATGGCGATGGTTCCCGTGTTCATCAAAGCCGACGGCGCGGTGGTCGTGGTGGTCGGCGCTGGGCCCGTGGGCACGCGCAAAGCCCTCGAGTGGGCGAGCGCCGGCGCCGTTGTTCGCGTCGTGGCCCCGGCGGCGACCGTCGAATTGCGCGCCGCCGCCGATGGGAACGCGTTGACGTACAGCGCCAAAGAGTTCGAGCCGTCGGACCTCGACGGGGCGTTTTTTGTCGTCGCGGCAACCAATGTGCCCGCCGTCAATGCCGCCGTCGCGGTCGCGGCAAACGAACGGCACCTGTTCGTCAATGCCATCGACGACCTGCCCAACGCCACTGCCTACGCGGCCTCCACGATTCGCCGTGGGCCCCTTACCATCGCGCTCGCATCCGGCGGAGAGGCCCCTGCCCTCACGCGCCTCATGCGAGAGGTTTTGGAGAGTGTGCTGCCACCAGATGCCTGGATTTCCAGGGCGCGGGAGCTTCGACGCGGGTGGAAAGAGCGCGGCACGCCGATGGACGCCCGGTTTCCGGAGCTCCTCGACGAGTTCAGTCAACGCGCCAAAATCGACCGCGACTCGTCGACGTAACTCACGCCACCTGCGTGTAGAGTGCAGCTATTTCTTCATGGCCTCCGACATCGGCTCGAAGCTCTTGAATGCGCGCGTGAACGTCGACGACATGGCCGAGGACGACGAGGGCTGGGGCCTTGAGCTTGACTGCGGCAACGAGGCCTGGCAGGGTTCCGAGCGTGCCCACGACATGCGTTTCCTCGGGCGTTGTCGCTTTGCTGATCCCCATCGCGGGCGTTGCGTCGGGCCAGCCCGCGCTCAGAAGGGCTTCGCGCAGAAGCGGCAGGGCGCCGAGACCCATGTAGAATACAATGGTTCCATTTTTCGGCAGCTCGGCGATCTGTTTCACGAAGCGCGCCACGTCCGGCAAGCCATCGGGCCCGGGCGTCAGGTGCGCCGCGGCGAAGGTCACGGTGGAGGAAACGAGTCTGTGCGTCAGGGGTACGGCCAGGCTCGCCGCCGCCCCCAATGCCGCGCTCACGCCGGGAATGATTTCGAAGGGAATTCCCGCCTCCGCAAGGGCCAGAGCCTCTTCTCCGACGCGCCCGAAGATCGACGGATCGCCGCCCTTCAAACGCACGACGCGCCTTCCCATGCGCGCGGCCTCGAGAACACGGGGGTCCATGTCGACCTCGTGGTGACGTACGCCGCCGCCGCGACGACCGACCGCAATGCGCGCGGCACTGGGGGGTGCGAGCGCAAGAATCGCCGGTGACACGAGTTCATCGTAGGCGACAACCTCCGCCGCCATCAGCACGCGCAGGGCCTTCACCGTGAGCAAGTCCGGGTCACCGGGCCCGGCACCGACGAGGGAAACGAGGCCGCGCCGCAGCACCGATGGCGCCCATGGCTCGCTTGGCCCATTGCCACATTTGCGCGTAGTTTCAGTAGTATAGCCTCTGTCCATGGAGCCATCCGTTCTAAGTATTATGGTTCGTTTACGTACGCCTCAACACATCTATGCGCATGTTTATAGCTTACATACGCCATCCTAAATACTACTATAACAATACGCGACCCGATCATGCGCCCAGCATTCACCGACCGCCGTCACGCGGCGCACTCGGCCTCACCCTCGGAGACGGAGAAGGCGACCGTCTGGCCCGGGTCGATGAAGTCGGCTTCGGTGGCCGAAGCTTCATCGATGGCGAACAGTTCGCCGATGGCCTTTTTCACCGCGTCCACCGGCACGCGGGCCAGGAATTCTTCAAGCTTTTCACCCGTCGTGCGCTCACGTTCCCAAAGGCTCAGAACGCGGTCGAGGGCTTCCGGAACGCGCCGCGCCGGAAGCTTTCCGACGAGACGCCCGAAGCGGGAACCGGCTGGTGCGCCGTGGGCATCGGCCAACGTGCCACCACCGATGGTGAGCTGGTACAGGGGCAACGGCCGCCCGCCGATCTTTCGCATGCCTCCTTGGAGACCAAAAGAAGCCACGTGGTGTTGCCCGCAGCCGTTTGGGCACCCGCTTACTTTGAGCGACGCATCGCTAAAACCCTGCGCTTCTCCACGCGAAACCGCGTGGTTCGCGAGGTGGTTGCTCAGAAGTTCCGCCATTCCGCGGGAGGCCGTGACCGCGATGGCGCACGTATGCGCGCCCGCGCACGTGGTGACGTCGGCGAAGGAGCCCGCCCCGCTTTTGCCGAGCGACAATTCGAGCAGCGCACTGTGCAGGGGCCCGAGGGCGCTTGGCCGCAAATGGCGAAACAGAAGATTCTGATCGATGGTCGTGCGCACCGTTCCGTCGCTGAAATGTTCCGCCAAATCGGCCAACCCACGAAGCTGCAAAGGTGAGAGATCCCCCAGGGGAACCGTGACCGTGGCCGCGAAAAGTCCCTCTTGTTTTTGCGCAACGACGTTCGTCCGGCGCCACGCTTCGAAGGCCTCCACGTGTTCGCCGCTGACAACGAATCCGACCGGCCCTTCGCGTCCTGGGGTGATCGTTTCGACCGGCGGCGCCTCGGGCTCAAAGGGCAAACGTGCCGCACCCTCCGCCTTCACGAGGGTCCACTCTTCGAGAACGCGCGCTTTGAATACCTCCCAGCCGAGGCTCTTGACGAGCCACTTCATGCGGGCCTTTTGTTTGTTGCCGCGCTCGCCCTCGCGGTGAAATACGCGAAGGACGGCATCGCTCAAACCGAGCATTTCTCCTACTTCTACGAACGAGACAAGCTCTTGCGCCGAGCGCGCCAAGGTGGATGTGCCGCCACCCGCGAGCACGCGAAACCCGCGTTTGCCGCCCTGAAGGCGCGCGAAAAAAGCGAGGTCGTGAATCGGCCCACGCATCGCATCGCGAACGCTGCCCTCAAACGCAATCTTGAATTTGCGGGGCAAGCTCGAAGACAAAGGGCCGCGAAGAAAGTGGCGCACGAGGGCGTCGGCGTAGGGCGTGACGTCGAAGGGCTCGGAGGGGCAAACCCCCGCGAGGGGATTCGACGTCACGTTGCGAACGCTGTGGCCACAGGCCTCCCGCGTGGTAATTCCCGCCTCTGCGCACAGCGTCATGGCCTCGGGCGCCTTCGCGAGGGCGATGCCGTAGAACTGAAAATTCTGCCGCGTGGTGATGTGCGCGCGGCCGCTCGCGTGGGTCTCGGCGAGGACTGCGAGGCTCCGTAGCTGCGGCGAAGAAGCCTGCCCCATGGGCAACTTGATGCGGAGCATTTGCTGCCCCTCTTGCCGCTGCCCGTAGACGCCGTGAAGCAGGCGAAAACTGCGCCACTGGTCCGGCGTGAGCTCACCGCGCTCGTAGCTCTCGAGGGTCGAGACGAAGAGGTCGATGTCGCCTTGATCGGCAAATTGCAGGCGTCCGTCCGTGTGAGGGGTCAAGTTGCTCATGGTTCATCTCCTGATTCGCTTTTAAGAATGCCCGCCGCCACCGTGTCGTGACTGACCTCGTCGACGAGTATAAAACTACCTGTGATAGGTGCGTCGTCATACGCGTCACATACAATGGGTATACTCGTACTCAGACGCACCACAGCGAGGTCATTGAGGGCAAGAGCGGCGGCACCGGCCCGCAGCCCAAGGGTCGTCAGGTCCACAATGCCCTCGATCGCGTCGAGGCGAACGCGCACGGTTCTCGTGTTTATTTTCAGCCAATAGCGCTGTCCGACCTTGGCCTCCCGCGCGTCGAACCAGGCCACGGTGGCGGAAAAACTCCTCGCGAGGCGGGGCGGCGCGCCCTCGTGGGTGAGCACGTCGCTGCGGCTGATGTCGATGTTATCGGCCAGGCGAATCGCCACCGACAAAGGCGCCGACGCCTCTTGCAAGGTCTCCGGATGGCGGTCGATTCCCGTGACGATGCTGCTCTTTCCCGATGGCCACGCGACGAGACGGTCTCCGACGCGAACCGTTCCCTGAGCGATTTGCCCTGCATAAGCGCGGTAATCGTGATGCTCATCGCTCGACGGCCTCACGACCCACTGCACCGGAAATCGGAACGGCTTGTCGCGATCGCCGCCCGCATGCGCAGCCTCCAAAATTTCGAGGAGAGCGGGCCCCGTGTACCAAGGCATGGCCGTGGATCGCTCGACGATGTTGTCGCCGAGCAACGCAGCCACGGGCACAATCGTGATCGACGACCGGGGCAGCTTGTCTGCGAAGGCCAAAAGCTCGGACTCAACGCGGCGAAATTCTGCCTCGCTGAAGTCAACGAGGTCCATCTTGTTGACGCCGAATACGAGGTTTTTTACGCCAAAAAGGCGCGACGCCAGGGCATGCCGGCGCGTCTGTTCGCTGACACCGTGGCGCACATCAACAATGAGAAGCGCCACATCGGCCGTCGATGCGCCCGTCACCATATTACGTGTATACTGCACGTGACCCGGCGTGTCGGCGACGATGAAGCGCCGTTTCGCCGTTCGAAAGTACCTGTAGGCTACATCGATTGTGATGCCCTGCTCGCGCTCGGCCCGCAGACCATCGGTGAGCAGTCCGAGTTCGGTGCGCGAGAAACCCCGCCGGCGACTGGCCTCTTCGACGTGCGCGAGCTGGTCTTCGGCGATCTGTTTGGTGTCAAGAAGAAGCCGACCGACGAGGGTTGACTTGCCGTCGTCGACACTGCCTGACACGGAAAAACGCAGGGGACGCGACTCAGAGGCCGCATGGGCGCGGGACGCAACTTCGGTGTTCATTAAAAGTACCCTTCGCGTTTTCGGTCTTCCATCGCAGCCTCCGTCGCGCGGTCGTCGGCGCGGGTCTGACCGCGTTCGGTGATGCGCGACGTGGCAATCTCCCCAATGACGTCGTCGATAGAAAAAGCGACCGACGCGACGGCACCGGTGCAGGTCATGTCGCCAACGGTGCGGTAGCGAACGCTGCGGGTTTCAAGCTGCTCGCCCGGGAGAAGTTGCGTTCCGGCCGTTGGCGCATACAGCATGCCGTCGCGCTGAAAGACCCGGCGCTCGTGGGCGAAGTAGATGCTCGGAAGCCTGAGATTTTCCCTGCGGATGTACGCCCAGACGTCGAGTTCCGTCCAGTTCGAAAGGGGAAAAACCCGCAGGTGTTCGCCGCGGCGCACGAACGAATTGTAAAGCGCCCAAGGCTCGGGCCTCTGGTTTTTCGGATCCCACGCGCCGAACGAATCGCGAAAACTAAAGACCCGCTCTTTGGCCCGCGCCCGCTCTTCGTCGCGACGCGCGCCCCCAATCGCGGCGTCGAAACCGTTTTTTTCGATGACGTCCAAAAGGGCCGCCGTTTGAAGGCGGTTTCGTGACGCTCGCGGGCCCACTTCGTCGCGCAGGCGGCCGTCGGCAATCATGTCTTCTACAGAAGACACGATGAGACGCTCGCCAAGTTCGGCCACGCGCTCGTCTCGAAACGCCATGACTTCGGGAAAGTTATGGCCCGTGTCGACGTGCACCAAAGGGAACGGAAAACGAGCGGGGCGAAAGGCTTTTTCCGCCAAACGCAGGAGAACCAAGCTATCTTTGCCCCCGCTGAAGAGGAGCATCGGCTTCTCGCGCTCGGCGACCACCTCGCGGAGAATGAAGATGGCCTCGGCCTCAAGCTCGTCTAGTGAAGCGACCTCTTGGGCCAGATCACTGAAATTTCTTGTGCGGTCTGAATCGCCATATGACTCGACATTTTCCTCACTTGTACGATCATTTTGATCGCATGAGTTCTTGCGTGCCTCTGTTATTTCAGACATGTTTCTGTTATAGTGAACAAACGCGCGCAATGCAACAGCGTTTTTTGTGCCCCAAGAAGAAAGCACTTTCATGAGCATTTTTGCAGCCATCGACGGATTCTCCAGCCCAGACTCCCTGGGCGCATTTCTGCGGGCCTCGCAAAGCCGCTTCGGCGACAAGCTCGCGATCGCCTCCAGTCTAGGCGCCGAAGACGTGATTTTGGTGCGTGCGGCAGCGGAACTTGCCCGGCAAGGCGGCGCCGCGATTCGCATTTTCATCCTCGATACGGGGCGGTTGCCCGAGGCCACCTACGAGCTTCACGAGGCCCTGGAAGCTCGGTATGGACTGCGTATAGAAAGTATATTTCCAGACACAGTCGGCGTGCAGACCCTCGTGCGCGGCCAGGGAATGAACGGCTTCATGCACTCGCTGGACGCGCGGCATCGGTGCTGCGGCGTGCGAAAATTGGAGCCCCTCGGGCGCGCCCTCGAGGGCGTGGATGCGTGGATAACTGGCCTCCGGCGGGCGCAAAGTGCCTCGCGCACGACGGTCGAACTCGCGGAACAGGACGGCGCGCGCGTGAAGCTCAATCCCCTCGCCCACTGGTCGGACGACGAGGTTTGGTCCCATATACGCGGCAACAATATTCCGTATAGCGCACTACATGATAGAGGCTATTCATCGGTAGGATGCGAACCATGCACGCGGGCCGTCGAGCCTGGGGCCCATCCGAGGTCCGGGCGCTGGTGGTGGGAAGACCCGCAGCACAACGAATGCGGGCTTCATGTGGCCCGAATTCGGCGTCTCAAAGAAGCGCGAAACGCCGACGACACGGTGGTGGAACGCGGCGCCGAGGCCCCAAGTGTTAGGCCGAACGGCGCCTGATTCGCGCGTAAAACACAGGAATCCCGATGCCGAGGCCCATACTCGCGAGGCTCGTGAGCCCCGCGTGCGGGCACCCCAGCGTGCCGATGGCGAGCGCCAAAATGCCCATGACGACGGAGAGCGCGCCGGAGCGGGAACGGCGCACCGCGAAGGCCACGAGAAGGCCGCCGACGGTTCCGCCGAGGGCACAGAGCGGCATGCACAAAGAGACGCAGGTGTCGCCCGCGCACACGTGGCCCACGCGGCCGCCGGCGAACGCGCAAACGAACGGGACGAAGCCCACGAGGAGCCCGGGGTAAACGGCGCGGCCCAGGTTTTCTCCACGCCAAAGGCCCACAACGGAGACCGCGAGGGCAAAGCCCATGGCGAGGAAAACGCGCGGACGCAGGCCCGCGATCGCGCCCAAAAGAACGATGTAGACGAGGACGGGCAGAAGCTCCGCGGCGACCCGGTGCCGCCGGCCTCTCGCGTAAGCGGCCTCGAAGACCCTCAGGTTCGGGGTTTCATTGGTCGCCATGCATCAAGCTCCAGGCCTCGCGTAGGCGCTCGACCGCGCGCTGTTTTCGCTTGCGGAATGCGCCGCCCCGCCCGTCTTCCCGTTCGGCCAAAACCTCAACAATCGTGTCGCGGTCGGCCTCCGACAACTCGCCCACGAGGTCGGCCGCGAGGCGAAGAAGTTCGGCGCGTTCGAGGGCTTCGTCCGCAAGCCCGGCACCGCTCGCCAAAACCTGAAAGCGGCCTGTGTCGAGGGCGTCGATCTTTCGGCGCTGAACCTTTCGACGCAGGGTTCGCGCTTCAAAGATCGCGAGGGCCACAGCCCAAGGAACCACCCGGCGACGGCGATCGAAGTCCGCGGACTGCAAGAAGAGTTTCTGCAAGGCATTTTGCGTCGCATCCTCGGCGTCGGCACCGACGCCAAGAAGGCGCTCCGCGGCGCGTAGCATGGGGCCACGCACGCCGTCGTGGACGAGGCGCAGGGCACCGCGGTCGCCGTCTGTGAGGCGCGCCATGGCCGCATTAAGCGCGGCGTCGTCGCCCGATGGGCCACCCGGCGAAGGCGGCGCACCAGGCGCCAGCTGCGCACCCGGCGCAACGGACGCAGGCGGCACATCTGGCGCAGGCACTATACGCATACCGTATTCATATATTCATCACACATAACACATACGAACCGAGTAGCTAGCAGATACCCTCGCCGAAAAGGCTCTAAACTCTCCCGCTCCGGCGAATATCCACGCGGAAGACCCTCGCCGACAACACGCTTTGGAAGCGGTGCCCATCGACGAGGGTGTTTGAGGTCACTTGCCGCAGTTGCAGTTCGACCCACAGGCGCAGACGTCGCAGCCGCAGGATGAAAGTTTATGCGCGGCGAAGGCCGTGGCAGGAATGGCAAGAAGCGCGGCGACGAGGATGATGCGAAGTTTCGAAGACATGATTTGCTCCAGGCAAGTCGCCCTCGGAGTGAGGGAACTGAAAAGCTAGGCCCGGCTGGAAGGGGTGTGACGCGGGCCGCTCCGGAAATGCGATCAAATGACGATTGCTCGGGAAATTTCAGGGGTTCGTACCGCTGCCCGGGCCCCGGCCTTGGGCACCATGCGCCCCAAACCCTGAACCCGCGGCCGCGCGCGCGCAACCGGAGGCGCGGGCGTGACGAGAGATGCGCGGGCCGAACAGCGTGCGTAATCGACCCACGACGGACGCGCTGGAAGCCCTGCGGAAAGCTGCGCCGCCGCGCGGGGTGCCATTGCCACCAACGCCACAACCCCGATAACAGCGGAGAGAAAACGCACTGAACAGTTTGACAT
>CAMCKZ010000077.1 GCA_945875545.1 Polyangium aurulentum
TTCTCTTTGGTCTTGTTGACCTCTTCTTGGGCCTTGCGCAGCGCCTCGGCTGCGGCGTTGCGCTCGACTTCGTCTTTCGCTGCGCCGAAGGCCGCGACCTTCTGAGCGAGAACACCTTCTTGCTCCGCGAGCTTGCGCTGGAACGATGAGATTTGTTCGTTTGCGGCGCGAAGTTCTTCGGCGTGACGAAGCTCGTCGGCCTGTTTGGCGGAGTGAAGCTTGAACGCGCCAATTCCGCCTACGAGGGCCACGGCCACGAGGGCAATGCTTATGAGCCCAGCAATTTTGCGGAGCTTCTGCTTTTCTTCGTCTTGTGAAATGAGCAGCTTTTTGCGCTCGTGATCTTGCGACACCTTCATCTGCTCGAGACGTGCGGCGTTGTCGGCGTCGAGGCGTGCCTTTTCGACTTCGCCCTCACGCACCGCCGCCACCCGGGCATCTGCTTCGCGACGCTTTTGCTCTTCTTCGCGGCGCTTTTGGTCTTCGGTGGCGATTCGAAGTTCTTCGGCCTCGCGGGTGCGAAGCTCGACGTCGGCTTGCGCGCGGGCTTGGTCGGCCGCCTGCAAAACCTTGGCGTTTTCCTCCTTGCGCGCGCGGTCAGACTCGATTTCCATCAACTGATTAAGCGAGAACTCAACGGAGCTCTCCGTGGTCTTTTCGTCCATCGACGGATTCTCTTGGGCGGGAAAGGCCGCAGCTCTTGGGGGCAAGGGCAGCGGCGGAGGGAAGAATGGTGCGACGCTACTACTTTTCCTCGGCGCCCGTCGGAAAAAATTGACGCCCGGGGGTGGCCGCCGTTTCGCTGCCCGCCCGCCTTGGTCGATTGGTTCGCACGCGAAGGAAGGTTCCTGCACGGCACCCAAGCCGGGTACGGTGCGGCCATGGCTACACCTATCGCTGCGCACATCACCGGAACCATTTGGAAAATCGAGGTCAAGATTGGAGACCTCGTCGATGAGTACGGCGTGGTCGTCATGCTGGACGCGATGAAGATGGAAATGCCCGTGGAGGCGCCCGCCGCAGGCAGGGTCACCGCGATTCACTTTCCCGAAGGTGCCGCCGTCAACGAAGGCGACGTCCTCGTGACCCTCGACTGACCGCGCTATGCCCACCGCGCAACCCGCGGGCCTGCCGATTTCGCGATTTCCCCCCGGTTGCGCTTGCCACCCGCACACAACCGTGAGACGCTGACCGCACCGCGTGTTCCCCTTTACCTCGTCCGCCCCCGCATCCGCCCGCGCGCGCGCCCCCGTCCGCAGCCTCGCCCTCGCAGCCCTCGGGCTCGTGGGGCTCGGCGGCGTCCTCGCGGGGTACCGCGCACTGCTGAACCACGAGTTCGCCGCGGCCCCGCCCGGCGCGCCGCCCGTGCGATGGCCCGCGGAGAGTCTCGTCCCGCGGGCCCCAGGCCGGCCCCTGCTCCTCGTCGTCGCCCACCCCATGTGCCCGTGCACCCGGGCCACCGTCGATCAGCTCGCCGTCCTGATGGCGCGGGTCCGGTTCCAGGCCGCCGCCGTCGTCGTTTTCGTCCGCCACGCGAGCTTCTCCGAAGGCGTCGAAGGCACGGAGCTTTGGCAAAGCGCGGCGCGAATTCCCGGCGTGCGCGTCGTGAGCGACCCCAACGGCGTCGAGGCCAAGCGCTTCGGCGCGTACGGTTCCGGGCAGACCATGCTGTACAGCGCCGCCGGCGACCTCCAGTTCACCGGCGGAATCACCGCCTCGCGCGGGCACTCCGGCGACAACCGGGGCCAAGACGCCCTCGTTGCCCTCCTTTCCCTCTCCGCCACCGCCGCCACCGCCGCCACCGCCGGGGTCGCCACCAAAACCGCAACCCCCGTTTACGGTTGCGACCTCAACCACCCCGAACGCGCCCCGTAGGAGACCCGCCCTGACCGACTCCCGAACGCCGATCCCCCGCCCGGTTGCCGCACACCTCGCGGCACAGGCGCCGGGCCACGCCCCGAGTCCCGTTTCGAGTCCCGTTGCCGAACAGCCCGAGCTCGCTCTGGCCGCCCGCACGAGCGCCCTCTTTCACGAGGCTCGCGGCCAAAACTTCTGCCTCGTCGATCGCCTTTTTGTCGGTCTCCTCGCCTTTGAATGGCTTGCGGGCCTCGTCCTCGCCCTCGTCATCTCGCCCCGCGCCTGGGCCGGTTCGAACTTCGCCGTGCATCTCCACGTGTGGGCGGCCCTCCTTTTCGGCGGGGTCGTCGCGCTCTACCCGGCCATCGTCGCCGCCGCTCGGCCCGGGAGAGCGTTGACGCGCCACACCGTCGCCGTCGCCCAGATGCTGATGTCGGCCCTCCTCATTCACCTCTCGGGCGGCCGCATTGAAACGCATTTCCACGTCTTTGGCTCCCTCGCATTTCTCTCCTTTTACCGCGATTGGCGCGTATTTGTCCCCGCCGTCCTGACCATCACCCTCGATCATTACCTGCGCAGCGTCTACTGGCCCGTCTCCGTCTTTGGGGTTGAGGCGGCGGCACCCTGGCGGTGGATGGAGCATGCCGGGTGGGTTTTGTTCGAAACGGCCTTCCTAATCGGCGCCTGCATCCAACAAACGAAAGAGCTTGGCGAGAGCGCTGCCCGCCAGGCAAACGTCGAGGCCGCGCGTTCTCAGGCCGAGGCGGCAAACCGCGCCAAGAGCGAGTTTCTCGCGAATATGAGCCACGAAATCCGCACGCCCATGAATGGCATTATGGGGATGACCGAGGTCCTGATGGCCACCCGGATCAGCCGCGATCAGGCCGAGTACCTGCGATTGATAAAAAACTCGTCCGACTCACTGCTGCGCGTGCTCAACGATATTCTCGATTTTTCCAAGATTGAGGCCGGGCACTTTCAACTCAATCCCGTCGTCTTCAACCTTCGCGACGCCGTCGACGGCGCAGTCAAGGCCCTCAGCGTGGTGGCAAGCAAAAAACACTTGGAGCTTGCGTGCCACATCGACGACGACGTTCCGACCGACCTGCACGGCGATCCGGAGCGCCTGCGTCAGGTTCTCCTGAACCTCGTCGGCAATGCCCTGAAGTTTACCGAAACGGGCGAGGTCGCCGTGCGGGTGCGCGTCGCGTCCAGGTCCGGGGCTGCGTCCGAGTCCGGCGTCGTGCTGGAGTTCGCCATTCGCGACACGGGAATCGGCATTGCCCCAGGCAAAATTCGGTCTATTTTTGAATCGTTTGTCCAGGCCGACGGCTCCACGAGTCGCCGCTATGGGGGCACGGGCCTCGGGCTCACGATTTCGACCGGCCTCGTCGGGCTCATGGGCGGCACGATCAGGGTCGAGAGCGACCTCGGCAAGGGCAGTCACTTTCACTTCACGGCGGCTTTTCGCGTGGAAACCGCCGCGGAGGAGAGCGGTGAACTGCCGACCGTAGGGGACGCCAGGGACCTGCGAGGCCTCTCGGTCCTCGTCGTGGACAACAACGACACGAACCGGCGCGTCCTCGCCGAGCTGCTGAAGGCCTGGGGGCTAAGGCCGACCCTTGCGGCGTCCGGCAGCGAGGCGCTTCGGGCCGTGAAGGCCTTGAGCGAGGAAAACACCACGTTTCCCATCGTTCTCGTCGATGCGCACATGCCGGAGATGGATGGTTTCACGCTGACGGAGCGTATGCGCGAGCTGCCCAAATACGGGGAGTCCGCGTTCCTCATGCTCACCTCCGCGGTCGACCCGAACGACGCGCGCCGGTGCCGCGAGCTGGGCATTTCGGCGTATTTGACCAAGCCCGTTGGGCAGGCCGAGCTCATGGAGGCGCTTGCGAGAGCGTCGCATCGCAGCAGCGCCAGGCAGGTGCGCCAAGGGGCGGACCGGGAGTCCGGGGCCGAAGGGCGGTCGGCGGCGACGCTGCCTCGCTCCCTGCATATTCTCTTGGCCGAAGACAACCTGGTCAATGTGACCGTGGCGGTGCTCCTCCTTGAGCAGCGTGGGCATCGGGTTCGGGTGGCGGCGAACGGCCTGGAGGCGCTCGCGGCGCTCGAGACGGGCACCTTCGACGTCTGCCTGATGGACGTGCAAATGCCGGCACTTGGGGGCTTTGAGGCGACCGCACAGTTTCGCGCGTTGGAGAAAAAGCGGGAGTATCCTCGGCTCCCCATTATTGCGGTCACGGCCCATGCCCTCGCGGGGGACCGGGAGATGTGCTTGGAGGCGGGAATGGACGGGTATTTGTGCAAGCCGCTGAACGCCGCCGACCTCTTTCGGGCGGTGGAGGGCGCTGCGGGGCTCGGGCCCTCCACGGGTGGGCCGGCGGTGGCCAGTGCACCGGCGGTGGCGGCGGACCGGGCCGTCTTCGACGAGGAGGCCTTCCTCAAGGGTTTGGGGGGTTCCCACGCGGTGGCGGTGCCGGTGCTTCAGGCTTTTCTGCACGAGTGCCCCCGGATGGTTGCCGCGCTGCACGGGGCCTTCGCGGCCCTCGATGGGCCTGAGCTTGCGCGCTTGGCCCACGCCATTCGGGGGATGACGCTGGCGGCGGCGGCGGATCGGGCGTCCGCGTCGGCGTTCCGGGTCGAAACCCTGGCGAAAGGGGGGCAGTTCGGGCCGCTTCCGCAAGCGATTGCGGCGCTCGAGGACGAAATGGGGCCCCTGTGCCAAGCGGCGCGCGCGTTCGTGGAGCGCGCGTAGGCGAGCGTCGGGGTAAAAGAGGGCAGCGTTCGTCACAATAGGATGAACGTTCGTCGCAATAGGATGAACGCTGACCAAAAAGTGGTGAACGTTGGCCGGATCTAGACGGTCTCAGCCGTAGCGCAGTTCGCCGTCGATGGTGCCCGTGTCGAGCAGGTGTTTGAGCTGGCGAAGGCGTACAAATTCGCGCCCTTCGAAGCGCTCTTGGGTGAGGCCATGTTTTCGCATCGCCGAGGCCAATTCCGCGATGCCCTCGGCGACGGACCAGCGAAGTTCCAACCCCGGCAAATGGTGGCGAAGCTTTTGAAAACTAACCTGGTAGCTTCGCGTGTCGGCCCCGGTTTTTGTTCCAATCGACACGCGGGCTGTCGGCACGGCTACGGCCACAAGTTCAGCGATTTGCCTCACTTGCAGCGTGTTGTCTTCGCGCCCCACGTTAAAGACCTCGCCTGAAATGGCGGCTGTCGGCCCTTCGAGGCACGCGAGAATGGTTCGTGCCATGTCTTCGACGTGAACGAGCGGGCGCCACGGCGTGCCATCGCTGTCGAGGCGAATCGCGTTCTGGGTGACGGCCCACGCCACAAGGTTGTTGACGACGATGTCCAAACGCAGGCGCGCGCTCACGCCGAATGCCGTGGCAAAACGCAAAGCGCACGGCGCAAAGCTCGGGCTTTTGAGGGCGAGAAGCGGCAGCTCGACCTCAATTTTGCTTCGCGCGTACGCTGTCTGGGGGCTCAATGCGCTCGTCTCGATCCGCGCCGCATCGTCGCCGACGCCGTACACGCTGCAACTCGATGCAAAGACAAAACGCTCAACCCCGGCGTCGCGGGCGCGCCTCGCGAGGTCGAGGGAGCAGTCGCGGTTGACGGCGTAGGTGAGAGCTTCGTTCAACTCGCCCATCGGGTCGTTCGAGAGCGCCGCAAGGTGCACAATGCCCTGAAAATGCGCCAGGTTGATGGCCTTCCAGGTGTCTTCGTCCCGGGCATCGGCGCGCGTATACGGGCCGTCTGCCGGCGCATAGAGAACGTCGTCCGCAAAATAGCCGCAATCAAGCCCATGTACGGTGTGGCCGTGGTGGCGAAGAAAGGGAACAACGACGGAGCCGACGTAGCCATGGGCCCCGGTGACGAGAATGCGCATGGGCGCGATGCTAGCGTTTTTGCTAGCAAAAGTGAACCACCGATCGCCTACCGCGGGCCAGCATCTGCCGCGCGAAACATTCGCGCCAGGCTCTCGTGGCGCGAGACCGTGGGCCCGAGCCCGAGTTCGCTCTCGGCCCTTTTCGTCGACGGAAGGTAACGCGATGGCGGGGCCTCGCCCATGGCGCCGGTGGGCCGCCCCATGACTTCCACGGCGCTTCCGGTGAACGCGGCGGCCTCCCGCGCGAGGTCCACGATGCTCACGGCCTCTTCGGAACCGACGTTGTACGCCCGGTGCGGAGCGCCGCGCACGAGCATCGCGACGAGCCACCGCGCGAGGTCGGAGGCGTCGAGGTACGACCGCAAGGGGGTGCCGTCGCCGCCGACGATCACGGGTTTGCGCGCGTGCGCGTCGCGGACAAAGTTGCCAATCGCGAAGTGACGATCGATCGGCAAGTGGGCACCGGAAAAAGCAAAACCGCGCGCGATGCTGACGGAAAATGGCGAGCCTGTGCGCGCTGCTTCGAGGCAGAAAACGGATTCCGCAAAGCGTTTCGCCTGGCCGTAGGCTTCGCCGGGTGAACGGCTCGTGGGCTCCGGCGCGAGCCGTTCGTCTTCGCTTACGTGAAGCACGTTCGTGGGCTGCGGGCCGTAAACCGCCCCGGAACTGGCGTACAAGACCCGCGCCGCGCCGCAGGCCCGCGCCAATCGCGCCACGTGCCGGGTGCCGTCGACGATGGTCATCGTTTCGGCCACCGGGTCTTCGGCGTAGAGCCGCGCGTCGGTTTCGGCGGCCAGGTGGAAAACATGCGTTAGCGAGGAAAAGGGCAGGGCGCGAAGGTCCTTCACATCGCCCGCGACCCACCGCAACATCGGGTGCGCGGCAAGTTCCGGGGCCCGGAGTGCGAAAGCGCGAGGGTCGCGCGAAAGGGCGTGGACCGTGAGTTGCAGGTTCTGGGCGTCGTTCGCGAAGGCCAAAAGTTCGAGGAGCCAGCGCCCGAAAAAGCCCGTCGCCCCGGTGATAAAAATCGAGGCCCCGCGCAGCTCGCCCGTGTCGTGACGCGCGAGGGTAGACTGGGCCTCGACGCCCTCGGAGTAAGGGATCATGGGCCCGATGGTAACGCGGTTTCGCCGCCAGCGACGAGCCCTGTCCATCGGGCCATCGGGCCCTCGAAAACGCGGCCGCCCAGCGTACCGCGTACCGTTGCCCGTATTACTGCGAAGCTACGCCGTACTGGTTTGCGTAGTCGAGCCAAAGGGCGCGCTGTTCGAGGAGAGCCTGCATTTCGCCTGTGATGCGCAGGCTACCGAGGTTCGCGCGAACGAGGCGGTCGTCGTTAAACGACGGGGCGTTTGTACCCGGGGCGGCGAGGGGAATGCCCACGATGCGCCGCGCGATTTGCCCCACGCACGTGCCGACGGTGCTGGCAATTTGGCTGCGTGTGCGGGCGGTAAAAACCTCTTCTGCGCCGATGACGCCAAAGATTTTCGCGATGTCGCCGGCGCCGAGAAAGCAGATGCTCGCGTCGGGCTTCGTGTAACAGCCCGGGTGCGCCGCGAACGCGGAATCCAGAACCCGCCCGCAGACCTGCGCGGACGCCGGCGCGATGGACGCATTGCGGTACGCATTCGTTGCATTCTGCACAGAAGGCACCATGGAGCGCTGGAGGCAGACCATCACGGAGTTTACCCAAGCCGTGCCTTCGCCCGAAAACTCCGTGCGACGAAACCCGTTGCAGAACTTTTCACCGAAGCCCAATGCGTAGCCGGACTCGCCGCAAGTCACGGCTTTTTCCAGGCATTGCGCGTAGAAGGCGCAGCTCCGGGCGAGGGGTGCGGCGCAGGCGTTGAGGGTCGCGTAAGACTCGGCGCTGCGCTGGCACGACATGTTCTTCGGCTCGCGGCGAAAGCACGCGCCGGTGTTGGCGCGGCAAGCGTGGGTCTTCGGGAGCTTGGCGACGCAGCCCGCGAGCGCCCTGTTCGCCTCGGCCGCCCCGCAATGCTGGCGATTGGATTCGCTGCGGCAGGCCACGCGAACGACGTCGTCGCCGGGAACAAGCTCGACGACCGTGCTGCCGAGGCCGTCTTCGGAGGTGTCAAGGGAAAACTCACCGGTCTCGCCAGTCCCCTCAGGCAGCGACGAACCGGCGCACCCCGCAAGGCCCGCGCCGGAAAGCAAGAAAAATCGGATGCCAAAAGTGCGAAGGAAAGGAAAGCTCGTAACCATGGCGCAGGATGTAGCACATCGTGGTCGATTAGCAACAAGGTATACATAAGTAATTCACGAAGAAGTTGCGGCGGCGCAGGGTCGGTCGGAGCGCTGCCTTCGCGCCCCCGAATGCGGTAGGATCGAGCGAATCATGGGGCAGTTTTCGGAAATTGTGCATTCGTGCCGGGTGCCAACGGCGGTCGGAGACTTTCTGGCCCACTTTTCGGCCTCCGGGCTCGCGCGCCTGGAATTTCCCGGCGACTACGGCGACTACGGCGACTCCGCGCTGACGTCCGCACCGAGCGCCGGCGAACCGGTGCGGACGTGGGCCGCGCAGACGGCCTCCGCGTTGGAGCAAATTCTCGTGGGCACGCGCGCCATCGGCGACGACGAGCGCCCGCCCCTTGACCTTTCCGGCTGGTCCCCGTTCCGCATCCGCGTTTGGGCCATATTAACGCGTATTCCCCGCGGTGAAACACGGTCGTATGGCGATATTGCCCGCGAATTATCTTTAACTCACGGTGCTCGAGCCGTGGGCGGCGCGTGCGGTGCCAACGCGATCCCGGTGCTTATTCCCTGTCATCGCGTCGTTGCGGCAGCGGGTCTCTTGGGCGGATTCTCCGCGGGCCTTCCCTGGAAACGCACCCTGCTCGCCCGCGAACATATTCCGTTCTATACTGCGAACGGCTTCGTCCTGCGCATCTCGCTAGGGCTCCGCCATGCTCCGCTTTGGCTTCCGGCGGGTGCTCACAGCCAGAGAGGCTGCTCCGCTCCCTCCTCAGCCAAATACTCGCCTGACGAACCCGCAGATTGAAGCCGTTCGCAGTATAACCTATCCTGTCCGCGGTTTCTTTCGAGCGCCACCGCCACCGAAGGCTTCGGCGTTCGCGCGCCGAAACCGCCCATAAACGGCGAACTTGTGTCGATTTATTTTCCGCTGGCCGCGTCCTGTGCGACCCTCGGCATTCGCCCAGAATGTCTGAGGCCCGAGGAGGATACATGATTCGTTCTCTCGTAGTTCTTGCCACGTTGTCGGCGGCGACCACGGCTTTTGCCGATGATAAACCCGCCGTTGATCCCATGTACCTGCCCGGGTACGTTCACGTCGAGCCCGACGGCGACGCCCCGCTCGCGCCGCGCCACGCCGGCGAATGGGTCCCACCTCGGCACCGCCTCACGTGGTCGAGCCTGTCGGTCATCCGCTACAACCCGCTGGGTTTGCAAGAGATTTTTGACCTAGGCTACGAATACAAGCTCTTTGACTCCCGCAGTGTGCTGCTGAAAGACAGCTTTGTCGGCATTTCGTTCTCGCCCATTTTGACACCTGCTTTCGCAAATCCGGGCGTAACGCTTAAGTTCCAACCCTTGGCGATTTTGCGGCTTGAGGCACGCGCTTCGCTAATTCAGTACTTTGGCAACTTTAATCTGATTCAAAGTTTTGCATCGCCAAAATTGGCAACATTTTCCGATTCAGATATTAAAAGCCAGGGCACACCCACGGCCACGACCGCGTCCGACGCCTACGCGACCACGGGCAAGAACTTTGGCCTTACGGGCGAACTGCGTTGGGCCGGCATGCGCGATTCGCTCGGTCGGGCCCAGGTCGAGGCCCGTTCGCGGTTCAACGGCACGTACCACGACATGAATCTCGATCACGGCCACACCGTTTGGTACGACCAGTATTTCGACCTTCTGGCGCCGCAAAAGGGGTGGACGGTCAACAACGATCTCGACGTCTTTGCCCGCTTCAACCTTGAGGGTTCGGCGGTGCTTCGCGCGGGAATTCGCTACAACTATTCGCGTGCGTTCTACGCGGCAAACGACCGCCCCGAGCTCGAAAACGCCAACCAACGCGTGGGGCCCATTGTGGCCTACACATTCTCCGAAGAGCCGGGCAAGCGCAGCACCAAGCCGACCATCATCGGCATTCTGAACTGGCACACGGTGCACCCGTACCGCACGGGGCAAGACGTAACTCAAATGCTTCCGTACTTCGTGATCGCCTACGCGGTCTCGGGCGATCTGCTTCAATAGCCGGCACCGTGTTGTCAGGGAAATCCCTGAAAGTATCGCGGCGACGCGCCTACGTAGGCCACACAAAGCCCCAATTACCCGTTGGGGCTTTATCTTTTTTCGCTAAAGCGCGCCTTCAGTTCGGCCAGTCGTGCCCGCGCGTCTTTCGTGCGTAGGCATGGGTGGCAGTCCTGGAGGTTCAGAAATCCGCAGCCGCGCTCCGAGGTCCACGACGAAATCGTTGGCGCGAGACGCTCGTCGCCGTCCGAGGCCATGCGTTTAAAAAAGGTCTTGCGCTCGGCACACGTCTTCGCGCCGCGCACCTCGAGCAAAACGCGGGAAGCGGGCGATAACCGCTGAAAAACCTCAGGATCGCGCAGCCAAGCGACGGCCTGCGTCCGCGCTGGACCCTTGCGTTCCGCGAGCCCCATCAACGCATCGAGGCCTGACGTTCCAAGTTTTTTCGCGAGCAGTGGCACGATTGCCGAGGCCGCTTCTTCGCTCTTTTGCGCGTCAATCGCGGCCATCGCGGCGAAGTTTTGCGCAGCGGCCCCATTGGCCTCCCCGAGCATCGCGAGCTGCTTCGCGACGAGCAACGGTGAGCCCTCGGCGTGGGCAACTTCAACCAACGCCGCTGTCACCGACGGGTCTCGCGGAAAGCGATAAGCGAGGGCTTCAAGCGCGCTGCGCCCTGCATTTTTACACCTCAAAAGCTCCTCGGGTGCAGCGCGGTCGACGGGCGGAACCTGCGCTACGAGCGCGTGAGCAGCGCCCACGGAACCGTTCAGGCCCGGGAGATGCCGGCGTTGGTTCAAGAAAAGAGCGAGAGCGCCCGCGACAAAAACCAAGGCCCCGGCCGTCCAAACGGATCGCCGTATTGCGCTTCGTGGCGCGGGCTCTCCGGCAGAAACGCCACGTTGCGACGCGCTCGGTGCCAGGCGCTCGTGGGGCCCCGGAGGAGTGGTGAGCGGGCCGTCGAGACACACCCCACGTAAAATGTCAACAAGTTCATTTGCGCTGGAAATTCGCTGGTCAGCATGCGGTACGAGCAGCCTTTCCACGAGCGACGCGAGAGCCGCAGGAACCGCGGGCGGCAGCGGCGCGGGGACCTCCGTGAGCTGCTTTGTAACGATGGTCATCAGGTCGGGCCCGTTAAACGGAACGCGGCCCGTGAGCAGTTCGTAGGCAATGACGCCCACGGCGTAGAGGTCGACGCGCGCATCGACGGCCTGCCCGAGCGCCTGTTCGGGCGCCATGTAACGCGGGGTTCCGTAAACCATTCCCAATTGGGTGCCCGGCGACTGAGAGGCCAACGGTGCCAGCGGCGCGAGGCTTTGGGCGGCCTCGCCCATAAGCTTGGCAATGCCGAAGTCGAGGATTTTAAGGGTGTTTGGCACGCCCTCGCGCTCGACGATGAGGAGGTTGTCGGGTTTGAGATCGCGGTGAACGACGCCCGCCGCATGCGCTGCACAAAGGGCGCTCGCGAGGGACTCCAAGAGATGAAGCGTGACCCGCAGGGCAGGCGCGCCGTCCTCCGCAAGCAGCCGCGTGACGCTGCGACCTTGCACATATTCGAGAACGAGGACCGGCGAGCCGTCGGCCAAACGCACGACGTCGGTCGCCGCCACAACGCCCGGGTGATCGATGCGCGCGCCCGCCAAAGCTTCGCGTTCAAAGCGCGCCACGGCCTCCGCAGACCCGAGTAATTCCTTGTGAATCGTCTTCAGTGCCACGCGGCGACCGAGCGTCACATGTTCGGCCAAAAAGACCGCGCCCATCGCCCCGGACCCGAGCTCCGAGAGGACGCGGTACTTCTCGGCGACGATGGTGCCGCTCGTGAGCCCCGAACCTTGCGCGGCCCCGGGAGCGCCAGTCGGTAGACCAAATTGGGTGCCCATGGGTGGTGACTCACAAGAAAAAGACCGCAAGAAAAAGTAAGGTGCAGTATGCACATGGAGGCTGCGGCAGACGCCTGCGTGGTGATGCCACGTTTCACCCACTGCTGGCTTCCCGAAGTTTAGAAACCGCATGGTTCTGCGGTTTTTGCTTCAGAATAAAACGGACGTATGCTTGCAGGTTGCTTCGCGCTCACGTCACCTCGAGGTCACCCCCATGAACAAACTTGTTGCATTCTGCATCTCGGCAGCGGTCTCCCTGGCCGCCCTGTCCTCGCTCGCCCCACTCGCTACCTCATCTCGCTTGGCCCACGCGGCCGAGCCCGGCGACATCTCCATCGCCGAATTGAAGGCTGCGATGGCGGCAAAAAAAGTGGCCATCGTTGATGTCAACGGAGACGACTCTTACGCCGACGGTCACATTCCTGGAGCGATCGTTTTCGAGGGAAAAGACAAGCTCGCGAAGGCTCTGCCCGCAGACAAATCGACGCTCGTCGTGGCGTATTGCGGCGGCGCCGCATGCAACGCGTACCGGGCGGCAACGAAGGCGGCGGAGTCTTTTGGGTACACCAACGTCAAGCATCTCTCCGTGGGCATTCGCGGCTGGAAGGCCGCGGGCGAGAAACTCGAAGCGAAGAAGTAACCACAAGGGAAAACACGGCCCAAAGTGAAGGAACGAATTCTCTTGACGGGCATCGAGGGGCAGCTCGGGTGGGAGCTCCAGCGAAGCCTTTCGGTCCTCGGCGACGTCACCGCTCTGACCGAGGCCGCGCTCGACCTCGCGAACGCTGACGCGATTGTGTCCGCGATGCGGGCGCTGAGGCCCACTCTGGTCGTCAATCCCGCGGCTTACACCGCCGTCGACAGGGCCGAGAGCGAAAGCGCCAAGGCATTTTTAATCAATGCGAAAGCCGTGCAAATTCTCGCAGAAGAGGCGAAACATTGCGGCGCACGCATGGTTCACTTTAGCACCGATTACGTCTTCGATGGGGCCTCGTCCACGCCTTATGTGGAGTCCGATGGCACCGGTCCAAAGTCCGTGTATGGTGCAAGTAAACTTGCGGGCGAAGAGGCGCTGGCTGGGGCCGGTGTGCCCGCATTGTGTTTTCGTACGAGCTGGGTTTACGCGGCGCGCGGCAACAATTTTCTCCGCACCATGCTCCGTCTCGCGCGGGCGGGAAAACCGCTGCGGGTTGTGGGCGATCAAACGGGCGCGCCCACCTGGGCCCGGGCTCTCGCCGAGGCTGTGACCGTGGCGATTTCCCGCAGCGCCTTCACGACGACGTCTCCGGTTTACCATCTCAGCGCCGCGGGTTCGTGCACGTGGCACGGCTTTGCGAAACGTATTTTTGAGCTCGCCAAGCTCGACGTCGAGCTCCACGCGATTGCCACGAGTGACTACCCAACGCCCGCTCAGCGCCCAGCGTTTTCCCTACTGAATTCAAGTCGTGCCGCACGCGAGCTCGGCGTCGAGCTTCCCGACTGGGGCGAATCTTTGCGCCTTGTCGATCCGGAATCGGTTAGCTAGCGCCGGCCTCGCCAACGCTCGGCATCCACTTCGTTCATCTCAAGGCATCGAGTTTTCATGCGTTACATGGTCACCGGCGGGCTCGGTTTTATCGGCTCCAACTTCCTGCAGCGCAACGTCGTGGCGCGCCCGAACGACACCTTCGTGAACGTCGATTCGTGCAGCTACGCGGCGAACCCGAAGAGCGTGGAAAGCCTGGAATCTGCCGCGAATTACCGCTTCGTGCGCCTCGACCTCGCGGGCGGATCGGACGTGCGCACCGTCGTCACCGAGGTAAGCCCCGACGTGATTGTGCACTTCGCGGCGGAGAGCCACGTCGACCGCAGCATTCGAGGGCCCGAGAGTTTCCTGCGGTCAAATGTGATTGCGACGCACAACCTCCTCGAGGCCGCGCGGGAGCTCTGGGCACGCGGCCGTGAGGGCGTGCGTTTTCATCATGTGAGCACCGATGAAGTCTTCGGTTCGCTCGGCAGCGAGGGCGCGTTTACCGAGGAAACTCCCTACGATCCGTCGAGTCCCTACTCGGCGACGAAGGCCGCCTCGGACCACCTCGTGCGCGCTTGGCATCGCACGTTTGGTTTGCCCGTCACCATCTCGAACTGCTCGAACAACTACGGTCCGCGCCAGCACCCCGAGAAACTCATTCCCCTCATGATCCTCAACGCAAAGGCGGGCCACGCCCTTCCGGTCTACGGCGAGGGCGCCAACATCCGCGACTGGCTTCACGTCGACGATCACTGCGCGGCGATCGAGTTGATTCTCGAGAAGGGCCAGAGCGGGCGAACCTACAACGTTGGCGGTCACGGCGAGCGCACAAACTTGCAGGTCGTCGAGGCCATTTGTACATCAATGGCAGCTGAATTAGGCCGAAGTGAGGCGAGTGTTCGCGAGCAAATTCGCTACGTTCAAGACCGGCCAGGTCACGACTTTCGCTACGCCATCGATCCGCGCCGTATTGAGTCGGAACTCGGGTGGAAACCCAAATGGACTTTCGAAGACGGGCTGCGCGAAACCGTGCGCTGGTACGTGGCCAACGAGGCGTGGTGCGCAAGTGCGGTGAACGACGACTACCGCCAATGGACGCAGACGCATTACGCGCCGCCACAGACGGGCACGCCATGAGCCCCGCGCCAAACCGCAAAGGCCTCGTGCTCGCGGGCGGAACGGGAAGCCGTCTCTTTCCGATCACGCTGGGCGTCAGCAAACAGCTGCTGCCGGTTTACGACAAGCCGATGGTTTATTACCCCCTGTCGGTGCTGATGCTTGCGGGCCTGCGCGAGATTGCGATCATCACGACACCCCACGATAAGCCTGCATTTGAGCGGCTTTTGGGCACCGGCGCCCAGTGGGGAATGTCCTTCACGTACATCACGCAACCCTCGCCCGACGGCATCGCGCAGGTCTTTCTTCTCGCCGAGGAGTTCCTGGCGGGAGCACCCTGTTCCCTCGTACTCGGCGATAATCTGTTTTATGGACACGGTATGTCTGAGATGATGGTGAAGGCTGGGGCGCGTATGACCGGCGCCACGGTCTTCGCCCATGCCGTCCAAGACCCGCGTGCCTACGGCGTGGTCGTCGTCGATGCCTACGGCAAGGCCACCGAGATCGTCGAAAAGCCTGAAAATCCCCCATCGAATCTCGCTGCAACGGGGCTCTACGTCTACGACGACCAGGTCGTGCCAATGGCAAAAATTCTCAAACCGTCGGCCCGCGGCGAGCTCGAGATAACCGACCTAAACCGCATGTACCTTGAGGCTGGCAACCTGCACGTCGAGGTTCTGGGCCGGGGCTTTGCGTGGCTCGACACGGGCACCCCGAGCGATTTGCTCAAGGCCGCGCACTTGGTGGAGGTCCTTCAAGAGCGCCAGGGGCTCATGATTTCGTGCCCCGAGGAAATCGCATTTAACATGGGTTTTCTCACGCGCGAGGGCCTCATCGAGGCCGCCAACCGCATGGGCAAGTC
>CAMCKZ010000078.1 GCA_945875545.1 Polyangium aurulentum
AGTGTGTGCCGTCGGGCGCATTTAACCATAGGCGAAACACAGGTTTTCTTTGGTCCCTTGGATTTTTATCGACCGCGCAACGACGCCCGACGGAACACTTGTGGAGCTTTACAGCCGTGGGGCTGAATTCGTGATTCGCGCCGGCGGCCGCGAATTGATGGCGAGTCGGGCCTTTCGCTCGGAACTCCATCTGGCAGAATTGGGGGTTCGGGCCATGAGCCCGCGCCCATCGCCGTGCGTTTTGGTGGGCGGAATGGGTTTGGGTTTTACGCTTAAAGCGGCCCTCGCGCAGGTTGGGCCCGCGGCGTCGGTCGTGGTTTCCGAATTCGTTCCCTCGGTGGTTACCTGGAATAAAGGCGTTTTGGGTCATCTGGCCGAGCACCCGCTGAACGATCCGCGCGTTAGCGTGGAACTCGGTGACATCGTGGACCTCATTAAACGAAAAACGAGCGCTTACGACGTAATTCTCCTCGACGTCGACAATGGGCCCGGCGCTTTTACCCAAGGCAGCAACGGCTGGCTCTATTCCAAAGTCGGCTTGCGTGGCTTGCGGCGGGCCTTGCGAAGAGAAGGTGTGCTCGCGATTTGGTCCGCAGGCAGCGATCCCGTTTTTAGCAAACAAATGAAAGCCGCTGGGTTTACCTGCGAAGAACATAGTGTTGCAACGCACCGGGCCGGGCGCGGCAAGCGTCATACAATTTGGGTTGGCGTGCGCACCAGCGGCGAAGAGTGACTACGGCCACCTAAAACGCGGCGGTGAAGCTGATTCCCGTTGCGGTGACGGAAAGACTCGCGGCGTCGAGGGCGCGAAGGCCGCGCAGGGGCTCGGGCGTCCACAGCTCGTAGGTGAACGAGCCCAAGAGGCCCGCGACTGCGGCGCCGCTTAGGCGAAGCCAGCGTTCGCGAAAGGGCCACTCGGGAGGCACGCGGCCTTCCGCGACGCCGACCATGATGGGTGCCGTTACGAGCGCTAGCAATGGCCCAAGCCAGCGAAATTCCGGGAGATCGCGCTGCGAACCCTCCGGGGCAGGGGGCAGCTGGAGCGCGTCTCCGCAGAGGGGCCGAGCCCATATCGCGGCCGAAAGAAGCCAGCCCCAACTGGCCCCCATGAGAGCCGGACCCGTGGCGCGAAGCGTAAAGGTGCTGGAACTCTTAAAATAGATAACGTCTGCTGCTGTACTTGCGACAAACGACCCTGTTGCAGCCCCGATATAGGCCCAGTCTGCATGCGAACATTGCTCACGCGCGATGACGATGGCCGGCGGATCGGCGAGCCGAGCCGGGGGCGACGGCGGGAGGTACGAGCTCATGGCGACGGGAGGCCGCAGATGTTGCCCGAGAGTTCAAGGCCGCGGGAAAAGACGGCGGGGCAGTACGTGCCGCCGGCAACTTGGTCGAAGAGCTCGGTCATGAATCCGCCCGTCCAGTCGCGGGGGCTGTCGAAGCGCGCGCGGATGACGCCCCGGTCGTCGATGAGCCAGGTCTCGGGGTATTTGTTCGTGCCGAAGAGCTTTCCGACGACCGCGCGATCGCTGTCGAAGAGCACTGGAAAGGGCGGGTCGCCGCCGAGAGCGGCCTTGAGCGCCACGAGCGAAGCCTCTTGGTCTTCGTCCACAGAGACGGTGACGACGGCGACGTCACGGCGATCCGCTAGGGATTTTGCTAGCTCCGCGAGGTCGGGCATTTCCTCCATACACGGCGCACACGTCATAGACCAGAAGTTCAGAAGCACCGTTTTGCCGCGCAGCGACGCCATCGAAAGCCGTTCGCCGTTGTGCCCCGAGAGCTCGAAATCCGGCGCGATGCGGTTGGCCGCCGCGTAGGTGGGCCGTGCGAGGCAGAAGGCACCGCAGCGTCTCCGCATTTCGCCGTCTTGGGCTGTGCGCACAAAGCCAAAAGTGGCTGCCGCGGCGAGGCCGATGAACGCGAGTTGGGCTGTGGCGGCGATGAACTTCTGAGGTCGCATGGAGCGCCCGCAGCTAGCACGGCCCTCGGGCGCTTCCCACGCGCGCATGAAACGCCTGGCGATTTGCTCAGGCCGCGATCATGGGCAGCTTGCGCACGACCGGCGTTCGCGCGCCCGATGTTTCGAGGGTGCCAAACGCACGCTTGTAGTCTGCAAACGTTCCGCCGGCGCGCACCGCATCGACGACGGCGAGACCCTCGGCCTCACCGCCTTGGGCGAGCACCCATTCGACCCACGCCCACTTCGCGCTCGTGGACCGAATATCGACCCGGCCTTTGACGCCGCTTCGAAGTTGCGCGAGGCGGTCTTGCACGACATCGATTCCCGCAAAAGGAAGGCCATCGAGGGGCGTATTTCGCTTCGAGACAAACGGCGCGATACCCAAAGAAAGTGGAATGATTTTAGATAGTTCGGTCGTGAAGCGAATGCACTCGTCGAGGTCTTCCGGGCCTTCGCCCGGCGTGCCCACCATCAGGTAAAGTTTGAGCCTGTCCATGCCGTGCTTGCGCGCCAGCATCGCGCATTTTTCGATGTGCGTTTCTTTGGCTTTGCGTTCCAAACGCAGGCGAACGTTTTGGCTCGTGCCGTCCATCGCGGTTGTGAGCGTGCGGTAACCGCCCCGGGCAAGGGCCGCGACAAATGCGTCGTTGAGGCGATCGGGGCGAAGCGAACTGAGGCTCACTTTTTTGCCGAGGTCTGCGAGCTCGTTGACGATCTCGACAATCTTTGGATGGTCGCTGACAGCCGCCCCGACGAGCCCAACTTTTGGGGCATCTGCGGGGATCAAACTGAGGATTTTCTCTTTCGAAACGATGCGCATGCCGCCGTTGGTGGAGCGCCGCATCACGCAATAAGAACAGCCCCGCGAACAGCCCCGCTCCGCCTCGATCAAGAACATGTTCGAGAACTCGGCGTGCGGCGTGCGAATGGGGCCCCACGCTGGCAGCAGGTCGTTGTCGATGGAGGCAATGCTCGCGAGCTGGCTTCCGTGAAGGGCCGGAACCGTGATCGACGGAAGCTTCGCGAGCCCCTCAAGCTGCGACATGCGGGTCTGTGCAGAATACAAGATTTCGATCGCCGGGCCGATGAGCTCTTCGGCCTCGCCCATGATGACCGCGTCGGCGTACCCGAGGAGCGGGCTTGGGTTCGAAAATGTGAGAGGCCCGCCCATCAACAAGAACGGATGCTCGGGCCCGCGATCGCGACGATTAACTGGAATTCCTGCGGCATCGAGCATGCGAATGAGGCCGGCGAGTTCGAGTTCGTAGGCCACCGAGACGGCGATCACGCGGTACGACGAAATGGGCCGAAGGGCCTCGTAGGTGAGAACGCCCGGCACGTTGGCACCGGGGAGATCGCCTCGGTCTGCGAGAAATGCCCGGTGCGCCGCAAACCCGTCGAGCTCTTGAATCGAGCGGTAGATGCGCTGAAACCCGAGGGAGCTCATACCCGCGGCGTATGGCGATGGGTACGCGAGGGCCACGGTGTTCGGCGCAACTTTATCGATGCGGCCCGTTTCGTCGGCCAATCGCTGGCGCACAAGGTCTCGAAAGTTCGGCGTGTGATTTTGAGTTCGACCCACGCGCGATGCTTAGGATGAAACCAGGGAAGCGCAAGCCATGCGGTCAAATGCCTCGCCAAACGCCGCCATCGGCGTGCGTGTAGAACGCAACGATCTGCGGAGTTCGCCAGTTTCACTTCGACCGAAGTTCAAAGCGCAGTAGGCGCGGGCCATGAGTTCACTGCCTCTGTCGGTGCCCACGCTCCTGTTCAAGGTTTCCCCCGAAGATTTCCTCGTGGACGAGATTCCAGCCTTTGAGGCCTCGGGCCTTGGCGACCATCTTTACCTTCACGTGCGAAAAACCAACCGCGGCACCGAAGATGTGTTGCGGGCGGTGGCCCGTGCCCTCGGCGTGGATGCCCGCGATGCCAGCGCGGCCGGCTTGAAAGACGTGCGATCCGTTTCCACCCAGTGGCTAAGTGTGCCGCGTCCCGCCAACGCCCGCGGTCTTGAAATGGACGAAGCGGCACGGGCGCTTAAGGTGGAAGGCGTTGAAATCATTGGTGTAAAACGCCACAACCACAAGCTGCGCACGGGCCTCTTGGTGGGCAATCGCTTCACCGTCAGACTGCGCGGCGCCAAGGCAGGCGACGAGGCCACGATCGACGCCGAACTCGCGCGCCTAGCCAAGGGAATACCAAACGCATACGGCGTACAACGGTTTCGTCAAGACGGCTCCAATGTGGACCGGGCACGACGCTGGCTCTGCGAAGGCGGGCCGGCGCCGCGCGACAAACGGCAACGGCGTTTCGAGTTCTCGGTGCTGCAGTCCGAGGGCTTCAATCGCTTTCTCGCGGCGCGCGTCGATGCGGGCACGTGGCGCACGCCGATGTTGGGCGATTGGCTGGAAAAAACCGACACGGGAGGCGTCTTTCGCTGCGACGACGAAGCCCTTGATTTGCCCCGTGCGGAGGCGGGCGAGGTCGTCGTGACGGGGCCGATGTTTGGCTCGAAGGGGCGGCGCGCGGAGCATGGCGTCGGCGAACTTGAGCGCAAAATTTGCGACGAAGTATTCGGCCCGAGTTTTGATTTTGGGCGCGTTTCGAGCCTCGGCGAAGGGACGCGCCGATCTCTTATGCTGAAGCCCGAGGGCCTCGAATGGGAGTGGGAGACGCGGCCCGCCCATGCCGAGAGTTCTGCCGAGAGTTCTGCCGAGGCTCGCGAGGGCGTGCTTATCGTTCGCTTCATGCTACCGAAGGGCGCGTACGCCACAACGGTGCTCGGGGCGGTCTTCGACTTGGTGGAACCCAAGGTAAATCCCAGCCGATCGCCTCTTTTCGCAACCGCCGACGTTGCCTCCGATTCCCCTGACCACGGCAACGTCGAAGCCGACGAACTTTCAGAGACAAGCCCATGATCGAACGATTGAAGAGTGCAATGGTCGGTGCCGGTGCCGAGTGGGTGCTGTGGCTGATGCTCGTTCTGAGCGTGATATCCCTCGCCATCATGCTGGAGCGCGCGTGGCTTTTTCACACGCTCCGCGACGACGTCGAAGCCCTCATGCGAGACCTCTCGAAACTCCTTCGCAGCGGCGACCTGAAGGGGGCTAAAACGCGCCTCGAACAGTCGCCGAGCGCGGAGGCCGCCGTCGTCATGGCGGGCCTTCTAGAGGCCGACCTGGGCGTCGCATCGGCCGAAGAAGTGATGGCCGGCGCGCAGTCGCTGCAACGCATTAAACTTGAGCGCCGTTTGGCCTTTCTTGGCACCGTCGGCAACAACGCGCCCTTCGTGGGCCTCCTCGGCACCGTGATCGGAATTGTCGGCGCCTTCGATGAACTCGGCAAAGTTGCGCAAGCTCCGGTTGCTGGCGCCTCGGCGGCGGCGGCGGCTTTGGCACCCCAGGCCGTCATGACGAACATCGCCGAAGCCCTTGTGGCGACGGCCGTCGGGCTCGTCGTGGCGATTCCGGCGGTGGCCGCGTACAACATTTTTATGCGGCAGGTGAAAGAGACCTCGGCCAACACCGACGCCCTCGGGCACGTGCTGCTCGCGCACCTCAAGAGCAGCGTTTCTCGCGGGGAGAAGGCCTAAAGTGGCCGGGGGCTCGGGCGATGGCGACGACGCAATCGTTGGCATCAACGTCACGCCGCTCGTCGATATCACGCTTGTTTTGCTCATCATATTCATGGTGACTGCACGCATTATTGTGTCCCAGTCGGTGCCGATGGATTTGCCAAAAGCTGCGAGCGGCACGGATATCCAAGTGGTCTTCAGCGCGCTCATTGGCACCGACGGCAAACTGGTCGTCGACTCAAGGCCCATGCCCGACGACGAGGCTGTCTTTGCCCTCGCGCGCGAGGCCCACGCCAAAAATCCGGAAGTGCGCGCGGTCATCAAGGCCGATTCATCGATCCCGCATGGGCGCGTCATTCACATTCTTGACCTCATGAAACAGGCCGGCATCGCCAAGATCGCTTTCGGGGTTTCACCCGCAGCGCCCCAGGCCGGAGCTGTGTTGCCAAAACCAGTCCCCCACTAACTAGACGCTACCTACACCTTAGATGGATACAGTACTCGCGCCGTCTGCTGCCAATATGCCTGCGCCCCATCAAACCGGCTTCGAAGCTTTGCTGGCCCTCGAAGGCAAGGCGCGGCGTGGGTTTATCGCAGCACTTTTGCTAGCAACCGCGATTCACGGAGCCGGGGCCGCGCGTGCGGCAGCCATTCCCGTAGAGGTGCGGGCTTGGGCCCTCGGGGTGCAGACCTTCGTGCACGAAAAGTTGTGGTCCGAGATCGACCTCGAGCCACCGAAGCCGCCGGAGGTTGTGAAGCCCGACGAGCCGGAGCCGCCGAAGCTTGAAGAGCCGAAACTTCGAGAGCCGGAGCCGCCGCCAGCCACCGAGTTGCCAACGCCGGCGCCCGAGGCCGCGCAGGCCGCTCAAGTGCTGGCCGCGGAGGGCGAACCCGAGGGCCCGCTGGACTTGTCGAACGCGTTTGTGCAGGGCACCGGCGACGTCTACGCGGGCGGCACCACGCACAAAGACGGCACCGCCACGTCGGCGGTCACGAGCATCCACGCCGCCCCTGGAGGAACGCCGGGCGGCACGGGAACCGTCGTTGTTCCTGTGCAAAATCTCAGCCGAAAAGCAGTTGATTTCGGTTCGGCGGTTTGGGATTGCCCCTTTCCGAGCGAGGCCGATTTGGACCAAATCGACGACGCCTACGTCTCGATTTCGTACACCGTCACCGCCGAGGGCCGCGTCAGCGATCTCAAGGTTCACACGGACCCAGGGCACGGCTTCGGGCGAGCTGCAAAAAATTGCGCGAAGCTTCGGCGCTACGAGCCCGCCCTCGACCCGAGCGGAAAAGCTACGAGCGAGACCAAGCTCTACAACGTGCACTTTACACGTTAAAAATCGCGTGTACTCTGCATGCACGCGAGTCACATAGGGGCGTATTCGACGCGTACCAAATCGGGGTGCAGCTTGGCGGCATGCGCGCGCGTGAAGAGTTCTTCGACCGCCTTTCTTACGTCGGCGGGCGCGTTCAAGGTGTCGTCGTTCGCGTAGAGCGCGAGGTAACGATCGACCATCGCGCGGTCAAATCCGAGGGCCCGTTCGTCGGCGCGGGCGAGGCCGTCGATGACCTCGTCGCGGTGATCCATGGCCCAGCGAATCGACGCGTGGCAAAGGCGTGAAACCTGGGTAATTCGCTCACTTCCGAGTCGGCGTGCGATCACATTTCCGCCGAGCGGCAAGGGCAGACCGCCCGTGAGCGCGGCCCACGCCACCCCGAGATCGGCGACGAGCGCGAAGCCCTCTTTTTCGTATGTGAGTCGGCCCTCGTGAATGAGGACGACCGCATCGACACTCCCGGTGCGAAGCGATTCGAAGGCTTTCGCGAAGGGCGAAATCGGAACCACCACGGCCTCGAACGCCGGTGCCACGAGGGAGAGCACGAGGTGCGCGGTGGTTTTTAGGCCCGGGGTTCCAATGCGTTTTCCCGCGAGGTCAGTGAGCGAGCACGGGGCATTGGCGATGACGACGGGGCCATAGTGCCGGCCCACGCTCATGCCATGGGGAAGCAAAAGCCAATCGTGGGCGATGGCCGCGTAGCGCGCGATCGACACCGCACAGACATCGACGTCGCCGCGCGCGACCCTCTCGTTGAGGGCCTCCGTGTCGGCGCGATCCGCAACAAAGGTGAGCCCTTCTGTTGGGATTTTCCCCGTCAAAAGCGCCCAAAACATAAAGAGGTCGTCGCTGTCGGGAGAGAATGCGAGGCGAATCGGCGCTGCCATGCGGCGACCGTAGCGCGTTTCTGGCGCGGTTCCGGCACGGTTCTGGCGCGGGTCCGGCGCGGTCTTGAACGCCGGTCCACGGGCTAAACAAAAGCGCGACCCCCGCCGCGAAATAGCCATCGCCGCCCGCCATCGCTGCGCTATCGGCACCGCGGACTATGGGCTCTCTCACGACGTCTCTCGCCGACGCGGCCGGTCTTCAAGGGCTCTCGCTGCCTCGCGCCGAGTCGACCGACGAGGCGAACGATCCCATTCACACGATCCTGCGGCCCGAAGGCGCGCCGGGTCTATCGATTGCGGAATTTGTTAAACAAATTCAGTTACCTGGCGCGTCTGCGGGATGCGTGCATGGTGCAAATATCTGCGCCGGCGCCTTGGCCTACTTGGTCGCAAAACTTCACGAACGCGACGGCGTGCGCCTCGTCGTCGTTGTTCCGGACCACGAAGATGTGGCTCGCCGCGTCGACGACCTCAAGGGTTGGCTCGGGCAGGCCTGCGTCGTGCGTGCCCTCTTGCCATCGGAGGCGAGTCCGTGGGCCCAAGTGAGCCCCGACCGGCGCGCCGCCGCCACGCGCCTCGGCGTTTTAGCGGAGCTCGCCCTGGGTCAACGCGTCGACGCGCTCGTCGTTCCCGCGTCGGCGTTCGTGCGAAAATACGTGCCCCGAAAAGTGGTTGCAGATTGCACGCAGCGCATTTCCGTCGATGCATTCTTGGACCGGGAGGCCTTTGCGCGAGCCCTCGCCGACGCCGGTTGGCTGCGCGTGCCAGTCGTCGAAGACCCGGGTCAGTTTGCCTTTCGCGGCGCCCTCATCGACCTCTGGCCGGCGCAGGAACCCGAGCCTTTTCGCATCGAACTGCTCGGCGACGACGTCCTCTCCATCAAGCGATTCGACTCGCACACGCAGCGAACGATTGCGGGAGATGGCCCCGCGAACCTTCTCCTGCCGCCCGTTCGTGAAGGGCTGACGTCTTACCGCGGTATAGATAAGGTAAAACGCTCTGTGATCGACCTCTGCGACGCGGCAGACTGGCCCAGTTCCAAGGCCCGCGTTCTTGTCGACGACCTCGTGAATGGTCGCGCGTCGTTCGGTGCCGACGGTTTTCTTCCCGCGTTCTACGGCGAGCTCGACGGCCTCGGTGCCTTCCTTTCGGGCGATGATCGCGTGCTCGTCGACGACCCGCAGAAAGTCGCGCGGCTCGTGCGCGAAGAGTGCGAGCGCCTCGCGCGGGACGGCGACGACGCGAGGGGAATGGGCCCGGCCTATTCTTTCGAAGCTCTCGCGACGGGCGTTGACGGCATCGCGGCATGCATCGACCAGCACGCCCCGGTGCTCGTGCACCGCGTGGCCATCGAAGGCGCCGACGCGCACGATGCCCTTGACCACTTCGTGAACGCAGCCGGTGCACATACGATACACGCCTTTGACCAAGACGACGTAAGCCGGGCACTGAGACTCGGGCGCGCGACAAAAGGTAAGCAATCTACCCTACTTCCGCTCGTTCGACGCATTCGGCACTGGCAAGACAACGGCCTCGCTGTGGTGCTCACCGCGCGCACCCAGACCCAGGCCGAGCGCCTCACGGCCCTCCTTCGTCATCAAGACTTGCCATGCCGAATGCGCGGGGTTGTGGCGCTCGGCCTCGCCGTCACGGGCACGACGATGGCGTCCATCGTGGTGGCCCCCATCCATCACGGTTTTGTGGCGCCCGCCGATGGCCTCGTGGTCGTCACGGAAGAAGAGGTTTTTGGATCGCGCGTGGCCCGGCGGCGCGAGAGGCGAACCAAAAGCGGCGCCGAGGTGCAGCGCCCATTTTTGGACGACCTGAGTGCCCTCGAAGTGGGCAATCTCGTCGTGCACGCCGAGCACGGCGTTGGGCGTTACCGCGGTCTCGTGCACCAGCAAGTGGGCGCAAACAAGGTTGATTTGCTGGTCGTGGAGTACGACGGCGGAAAACTGTTCCTGCCGGTTTACCGCCTCAATCAGCTTCAAAAGTTTTCCGGCGGTGAGAACGCATCGACGAAACTCGACCGACTCGGCGGCTCGTCTTTCTCGAAGACGAAGGCGAAAGTTCGTACGGCGGTGCGGCAAATGGCCGACGAGCTATTGAAACTTTACGCCGAGCGTGAGGCGCAGCCCGGGTACGCGTTTCCGGAGGCGGGCGACGGTTACCAAGCCTTCGAGGCTACTTTTGCATACGAAGAGACCCTCGATCAGGCGAGGGCCATCGACGAGGTGAACAGCGATATGTCGCGCTCGCGCCCCATGGATCGCCTCGTATGCGGTGACGTAGGTTTTGGTAAGACCGAGATAGCGATTCGGGCTGCGTTTCGTGCGGCGGAGGCTGGAAAACAGGTGGCCGTTCTCTGTCCGACGACGATTCTCGCCCAGCAGCATTTGCGCACGTTTGAGAGTCGCCTGAAGGACCACGGCATTTTGGTGCGGGGTCTCTCGCGTTTTCAGAGTGCGAAAGAATCGACCGCAACCCTCGTGGCCCTTCGCGAGGGCAAGGTCGATGTCGTGATCGGCACCCATCGCATTTTGTCGAAAGATGTATTCTTCAAGGACTTGGGTCTGCTCGTGGTCGACGAGGAGCAGCGCTTTGGGGTCACGCACAAAGAGCGAATCAAGGCCCTTCGATCGAGCGTCGATGTGCTCACGCTCACGGCCACACCCATTCCGCGCACGTTGCAGTTGGCCGTCGGTGGCCTGCGCGATCTGTCGCTCATCACCACCGCGCCCATCGACCGGCGCGCCGTGCGCACGATTGTTACGCGCTGGGACGACAAGACGATTCGCGAGGCCATCGAACGCGAGCTCGCGCGCGGAGGCCAGGTTTTCTTCGTGTACAATCGCATTCAAGGCCTTTACGAACGGGCCGAAAGACTGCGCGAATTGGTGCCCACGGCGCGCATCGCGGTCGGCCATGGACAGATGGCGCGGGGCAAGGGCGACGACGGCGGGGCCCTCGAACAAACGATGCTCGACTTTGTTGAGGGCCGATTTGATGTGCTCGCCGCGACCAGCATTGTGGAATCCGGGCTCGACATCCCGCGCGCCAACACGATCATCATCGACCGGGCCGACATGTTTGGTCTCTCGCAGCTTTATCAACTGCGTGGGCGCGTCGGCCGATCGAAGGAGCGGGCGTATTGTTACCTCATTGTGCCGCCGACCGAGGCCATGACCGAGGAGGGCCGCGCCCGGGTCGAAGCCCTCGAAAAGCACACGGAACTGGGCAGCGGATTTCACATCGCGAGCCTCGACCTCGAACTGCGGGGAGCAGGAGATATCCTGGGCGGCGAGCAAAGCGGCAACGTTGCTTCTGTAGGCATTGAGCTCTTTAGCGACATGCTTCGCGACGCGGTGGCCGAGCTTCGCGGCGAGGTCGTGGTGCACGAAGTTGACCCGGAACTGAGCTTCGATGTGACCGCTTTTTTGCCCGACGACTACGTGGGAGATGTCGGCGTAAGACTTGTACTCTACAAGCGTTTTGCGGGCGCGGTCGATGAAGCCATGGTCGATGAACTCGCCGAGGAACTCGAAGACCGCTTTGGTCCGCCGCCGGAAGACGCGGCGCGGTTCATTCGCTTGATGCGCCTCAAAACCGAGCTTCGGCGTTTGCGCGTGCTCGGCTGCGAGGCGTCGTCGGGCGTTGTGAAGTTGACCCTGCGGGGCGACACTCCTCTCGACCCAGACAAGCTGCGCGAACTCATCGTGAAGGGCGGAGGCTTGTGGCGCGCAACGCCGGATATGCGCCTCGTTCGGACGTTTCGAGACGTGCCTGGCGAGAGCCCTAGCAATAGGGCGGGCGATGGCCTTGCGCGCGCCGAGCAAATGCTTTCGGAGCTTGCGAAACTCGGGGCGTAACGTGCCTTACTGGATGTCGCAGTGGCCGGATATTCCCTCGAAATGATCGATGGAGGTGCGGGGCTCCGAAGAACGCCAGAGGGCCTGACCTTCGCTCATGGGGGCGAACGAAGCGGGGGTCGACGCATAGGCCGCGGAACTCATGCTGATGTGAAAGTGGTGGTGATGAAACTGGAACCAGCCGGCGCCCGTGTTGGTCTCTTCGTAGGTGAGGAGGCTTCGTGCGCGCGTGCAGGCGGTTTTGTCGAGGTAGCCGTCGCGGCATAGGGCCGGGAGTGCGGCGGTGACGAGGGGCCCCACTTTTCCGTCCATGCCGATGACGCGCACGCGGCGACTCGTGGTCATCGCGCCGAGCACGAGGGCATTTCGCCAGGTGTCAAGGGAATTCGGCGCGGAGACGCAATGGTAGGCATCTTGCCCGTTTTCCGTGTGCGGGCAGATGGCGCGAAGGCGGTTGTCGGCGGGTGTGGTCTGGTAATACCCAATATCCATATCGAGACCGTTAACGTGTGTGCCCGCGGGGTGGCCGGGCTGCCCGCGGGACGTTCCGGGAATCGTGCCGTCGGCTTCGCTCATGTCGCCGAGGCCGAGGGGCGCGTGGTTTCCGAAGGCCCAGTGCTGGGCCCGGCAGGCCACGAGGGCCGTCGACCACTTGACGATCATCTGCAAATCTTCGCGCGCAAAGCTGCGCCATTGGTTCGCGGTCGTCTCGCCGTTGATCGGGTAATCGTCGTACCCGGGGCCCGCCTTCGGATCGAAAGCCGCGAGCTTGGAACACGCGGAGGTGCCCGTCGTGCAGTCGCGGGGACTCACGTCGTCGCAGGCGGGAATGGGCGCTGCGGAGGGGCGTTTCGCGGTGTCTGCGGCACACAGGCCGCTGTCTGTGACGCACGTTGCATCGACGCCGCAGCTCGCGGTCGTGCACGGTGCCACGCAGGCGCCGGAGGCCTCGCAGACGAGCCCCGCGCGGCACGCATGCTCGGCGTCGCAGGTGGGCAGGCACGTGCGTTCCGTGGCGCTCAGAAGGAAACAGTTGGCACCTTCGGCGCAGCTCCCGGTGGTGCACGTGGCGGTGCCGCATCGGCCGCTGGCGAGGCACACCATACCCAAATCGGCACCCAAATCGGTGCCGCAATCTTCGCTCGTGGTGCAGGCGTCACCGAGCGACGGCGCGACGGGCGTAGCGGCCGGATCCGGGACCGCGGCCGCGCCGACGGAAGCGTCGCTGCTTGAGCAAGCCGCGAGAAAAAGGCCGAGGCCCGGGGCGAGGAAAAGACTGGCGCAGATGGTGCTGGAACGAGCTGAAAGTGTCCACATGGTCGCACCCCTTAGCCCCAGCCATCGGGCGGACGCAACCTGTTCGGAGGAAAAAGTAGCGTCGGTCGAAAAATATTTTTCCAGGAAATTTCCAAGGCGTCTCCAAAAGACGGCTGGAATATTGACGTGCAGCTGAAATTAGTGCTTGCGCTTACATAGGGGCACACTATAAGCGAAAGCATACAAACCCCAGCGACCACTTACGTTTCACGGTCGCTCCCCTTTTCTGGAGTTCTCTTTAAAATGCGCTTCCCACTTCTTTCCCTCTCCCTTGTCTCTGCCACGTTCCTTGTTACCGGTTGTGGTTCGGCTCCCGGCGCTGCCTCCGGCGCAATCGAGGCCGACGAATTCGGCACCGTGTTGCAGGGCGAAGTTGGCGTGTCCGAAGACGCAGAACGCTGGGACGAAAAGAACAACCCCGCGAGCGTCGACGCCACCTTCGTTTACGAAGTTGATGGCCTCCCAACGACGGGCGCGTTGAAAACGGCTCCGATCCCCGCCGACTATTGGGCAACCTACAAAGACTCCGTGAACGTGCGCTGGGATGGCGCCGAGAGCCTTTCGCCAGCGGAAAAATACGAGAAGGCCTTCAACAAGCCGGGCCTCGCCAAGCGCGTGAGCGAGCTCTATGGCATTCGCAAGCAGACGACGCGCAAAGAGTGCACCGTCACGACCGAGTGCACCGACCTCAAAGACGGCAGCGAATGCGCGATTCCCCGGGGCGAAACCAAGGGCCGCTGCATCCCAACGTGGTGGGGTGTGTGCCACGGCTGGGCACCGTATGCGTTCAGTGAGCCAGCGGCTGCGAAGCCCGTCGTCCGCGGAGACGTCACCTTCTACCCCGGCGACCTCGAAGGGCTCATGAGCCTTGCCTACGGCGAGCGCCTCCCAACCAAGTTCTTGAGCACGCGTTGCAACACCAAAGACGCGCCGACCGATGCCGCCGGCCGCGTGCTTGCGGGCGAGTGCCGCGACATGAACCCGGGCTCGTTTCACGTCGTGGCCGCGAACATGCTCGGCCTTCGCCAGCAGGGTTTTGTCTACGATCGCACGTGGGACTCGGAAGTGTGGAACCAGCCTGTGCGCGGCTTCACCGTCACGAACCTGAATGCGGGCAAGCTCACGGAGCTCACCAAGGCCGAGGCCATTCGCCTCGCGGGCATCGACACGGTGTGGACGGAACTTTCGGCGAAAAGCGAGCTCCTCAAAGACGCCACGAAGGTTGTAGAATACAAGGCAACGGCTGACGGCGAGCTTCAAGTAGCGACGGCCGGCACCGGCGACGCCGACCTCTTCGTGATGGTCAACGGCGAGCCCTCCAAGACCGCATTTACCTGCAAAAGCGATGGCGGAACCTCGGTCGAACTTTGCAAAGTCCCGGTCAAAACCGGCGACACAGTGAAGGCTCTCGTTGTGGGCTACGGCGACAAGAGCGAGGCAAGTGTCCGCGTCGGCGTCACCAAGGTCATTGCAGACTACACGTTTAATCCAACGGCCTTCCGCTTCTTCCACGTGAAGATGGATTTTCGTTACATCGTCGAGGCGAACACTTCGCGCGTCACCCGCTCCACCGAGGCTGACGCTTACACCCAGACGCAAAAGCTTGAATACGTGCTCGAAGCCGATGCAGCGGGCAAGATTGTCGGCGGCGAATGGATCGGCGCTTCGCTCACCTCCCACCCGGATTTCGTCTGGTGGACGGCGGGCAAACCCGCCGCCGCGGTCGCCGAAGGCGCCATCACCTACGACTCCCTTAAGTCGATGAACGACGAAGCCGCGGGCATCGTCCCGGTTGTTCCAGGCGTTCCAGTGGTCCCAGTCGTCCCGACCCCTGCGGCCCCGGTCGTTAAAGTCCTCGCGAAGGCCGTCGTCGTTCCGAGCGCTGGCCTCACCTACACGGTCGGCGCGAAGGCCGGCGAGAAGCTCCGCTTCGACCTGAACGCGACGGTCGGCAGCGCGGACCTCTACGTTCGCCTCGGCACCGCTCCGACGACCACGAGCTTCACCTGCAAGGGCAAGATTCCAACCGGTTCCACGACGGCGAAAGTGTGCGAGCTCCTCGTCCCGGCCTCGGGCGGCAGCTACTTCGTGAAGGTCGTGCGACGCGCGGCCACCACCAAAGTCGACGTCACCGCGACGGTCACGCCGAAGCCCTGATTGCGAACTTCCTTCACCGATTCACGCAAACGCGGTTCCCTAAAAAGGGGGCCGCGTTTTTCTCATTTTGGTCTTGCGCGAACGCCGGCGCCCATCGCGACGAAGCCGTGCGCGGTATAGCACCCTCAGCCCGTTTCAGACCCCGGAACCCGCCCGAGGGTGTGCCAAAATCCCACGGCGTTTACCGGCATCGACCGCGGCGTTGCCCGCCCGTCCGCGAGGTC